>CAZXVB010000370.1:0-3190 GCA_964643875.1 uncultured Anaerolineales bacterium
CGTGGATTCGTGGGGTAAGCCAGCCTCCCACAGGTTCATACAGGCTTGGCCGACGTAGAAACTGCGACAAACGGGACAGTTTACCAAAGATCAGACCTCCTCATCCTGCGGGAGGCTCGTCCCTACCCCTCGAATCCGTGTAGAGCCAGAAAAAAGCTGTGGAAATCTGTACAATCTGTGTTATCCGTGTTCCGTCCGGGCTACGTCTGGATAGATTGCTTTTTCGGCAAAACCTGGTAAAATGGCCCCCGATAGAATAATGTATCTTTTCTCCGACCTATTCTTCCTAAGGGCTGTGCCTATGGAGGATGGGCGATAGGGTGCAGTTGGAAACGACTACGCCTCCCGTGTTTGGAAAGGGGAAAAATGGCAGGCAAACAGACAGATGTTCGCTCGTCAATGGACCGGCGTCCCTTTATTCCCAGGTGGATGCCGGTTTTCGCTACCACTTTTGTGGCCGTGCTGATTCTAACGAGCGGATGCAGCAACCCGGCACAGACGCCCCCGCAATCCGCCGAAAATGTCGGGGTAGAGGGCAAACTGACCATATTTCATGCCGGCAGCCTGACCGTGCCAGTAGAGAAGCTGACCGCAGCGTTCCAAGCCCAGCATCCCAGTGTGACCTTCGAAACCGAGGCTGCCGGCAGCCGCACCACGGCCCGCAAAATCAGCGAGCTGGGGCGTCAGGCCGATGTCGTGATGTCGGCCGATTACACCGTGATTGACAATTTACTGATCCCCGACTTTGCCTCCTGGAACATCCAGTTCGCTCGCAACCAGATGGTCATCGCCTACACCGATCAATCGCAGTTCGCCGATGAGATCAATTCCGAAGACTGGTACGAGATTCTCACCCGCGATGAGGTCGTCTACGGCCACTCGGACCCCAACGCCGATCCCTGCGGCTACCGCACGCTGCTGGTGTGGCAATTGGCCGAGGTGCACTATGGCGTGCCGAAACTCTACGAGGCGCTGGTAGAACATTGTCCGCCGGAAAACGTGCGCCCCAAAGAGACCGACTTGATCGCCCTTCTGCAATCCGGCGATATGGACTATGCCTTCGAGTACCGTTCCATTGCCGCCCAACATGGATTGAAGTTCGTCGAACTACCGGACGAGATCAATCTGAGCCAGGTTGAGTATGCTGAGTTCTACAGCCAGGCAGCAGTGGAAGTGAGCGGTGCTGAGCCGGGGACTACCATCACCAAGACCGGCAAGCCCATCGTCTACGGTGTCACCATCCCCAATAACGCACCCAGCCTGGAATTGGCACTCGAGTTCGTCAAATTCCTACTCAGCCCGCAGGGACAGGTGATTATGGAGGCGCAAGGTCAGCCGCCCATCGTCCCGCCGGTCGCGGTGGATAAAAACGCGCTGCCTGTAGAATTGTGGCCGTCGGTCAAGTAATACGCGATACACAAACCCCAGTGGCCAACAAAATTCGTAACTGCTCAGTAACCACATAGGTGGACAGCCAGCTTTATCTCCTCACAGGCGCGGTTTCAACCGCTGGCCTGAGGCGCAACCAAAATTCAAGCCTTGTTCCCTGCACTTGGCGCGTCGTTGGTGATTGTCCTGCTACAGTTGTACACCGTCACTACCCGACATCTGAATGCAGATGACGCAGATTCACCGCAGATTGACGCTGATTTGACCGGATTCGTATCGCTTCGCGCCGAAAACCCAAGAAAATCTGTGTTTTTCTGCGTTAATCTGCGTCCCAGAAAAAGCGTGTCGGGTAATGAAACACCGTCATAGCCTCTGTTGCAAAGCCCGTATGTCAGATCACCGTACCATCCGGTATGACGGCGTTTTTCGGCACGACGACGATGCCATCACGGATAACGTAGTTTTCCGTCTCAACCATTTCCTCATCGGGTGCGTAGGGACGGATCACCACTCCTTGGCCGATGCGAGCGTTCTTGTCTATGATGGCTCCTTCGATAGTGCTTCCTCTTCCAATTCCCACGTTGGGACGTCCCCGATGGCGGTTCTCGATCTTTTGCTCCGGCGTTTCGTAGAAGTCGGCTCCCATCATTACAGTACGGGCCATTTGTACTTCCGGCTCGATGATGCTCCGCAGACCAACGACCGACTCGCGAATATGCGCTTTCCGAATTAAACACCCCTCCGCCAGTACCGTCTGATCCAGGTCGCAACCGTCGGCGGAGGATGGGGGGAGAAATCGGGGGCGGGTATAGATTGGATATCCTGGATCGTAAAAGTCGAACGGCGGGGTCGGATGGGTCATCGCCAGGTTCGCCTCGTAAAAGGCCCGCACCGTGCCGATGTCTTCCCAGTATCCGTCGAAAGGATATGCATACACCCGCAGCGTTTCTATTGTCGCCGGGATCACCTGGCGGCCGAAATCCTCGGCGTCTGAGGAGGTCAACACATTCTCGAGCACATCGGAGCGGAAGAGATAGATGCCCATCGAGGCCAGATAGGGCCTTTCCGATTCCGGCAGGCTTTCCAACCCATTCAATGCGTCCAACGGCGGTTTTTCGTGGAACGATACAATCCGTTCTTCCGCATCCGTCTTGATGATGCCAAAGCGAGATGCATCATCTCGGGCCACCGGTTGCACGGCAATTGTGACATCGGCTCGCATCTCTCGGTGCCGCTTCACGAAACCGGTGTAATCCATTCGATACAAATGATCGCCAGAGAGGATCAATATATCCTTCACGCGGGCTCGGTGAAGGTGGCGCAACTGCTTACGCACGGCATCCGCTGTCCCCTGATACCAATCCATACCGCTAGGAGTTTCCTCGGCGGCCAATGTGTAGACGAACCCATCGGAAAACATATCGAATTTATACGTCTGTAAGATATGGCGATGGAGAGAGGCCGACAGAAATTGTGTCAACACATATATTTTGTGAATACCCGAATTCAAGCAATTGCTGATCGGTACATCAATCAGCCGATATTTCCCTCCGATAGGAACAGCCGGCTTGGCACGTAGTTTCGTTAGTGGATAGAGGCGCGTGCCCCGTCCCCCGCCCAGTATCACCGCCATCACATCTCGAATCGGCATCGGTATGCTCCTTTCTCCTCGTCAGTAGGCTGTGGGTAACTGCTCAGGCTACTTCTTTAGCGATTGAAATCGCCTCTGGAGGGCTTGCAGCCGAACGTCCACCTGCGTGGGCGCGCCTGTCCACGCAGGTGGACAGCCAGCTTTAGCTCC
>CAZXVB010000371.1:0-3188 GCA_964643875.1 uncultured Anaerolineales bacterium
TCACCCTATTTTCGGAACAGGAACGATGAACAAGCAACTACCTTTGCCCAATCTTCCTGTTGAACCGCCCGTCGAACCGGATATGCTCCCGGCAGTCTATCCGGCCGCCGATCTGACCTATCGCTCTTCCCTTCAGACGGCTATCAAGGCATTCGAAGTCCACATGGAACGTCAAGGATTTGCCGAAAACACCATCAAAGCGTTCCGTTCGGACCTCAACATTCTGGGTCAATTTATCGGCATCGGCACGGCGATCGGCGACATTTCCACTCGAGACCTCAATCGCTTCGCCCATTGGTTGGTGCATCAACGAGGTGTCCCCTGTAACCCTAAATCGTTGTCCCGGCGGATCACGACCTTGAAAGTCTTCTTCGGATGGCTGGCCGAGAGCGATGTATTGTCCTATGACCCGGCAGATGCTGTCATTCACAGGCCGGTGATGACCCCTTTGCCGAAGATTCTCTCCGATGCCGAGGTTGAGCGGGTGCTGGCCGTTACCAGCGCCCGGCGGCATGCCGATCCCCCGGATGCCCGTCCGCATTTGTTGGTCACGCTATTGCTGCACACTGGCATCAAGAAGGGGGAATGTATGGCTATCGTGCTGAATCATTTCGATTTCAGCGCTCCCGACCGGCCTCTGTTGTGGATCCGCTATGCTAATCCCCGTCGTCGTCACAAGGAACGGAAACTGCTTTGCCCTTTGTGGTGGCCGGCCTTGCTGGCTGAATATTGTGCCCAGTATTCAATTCAAGAGGCTCTGTTCCCCTGCACTGCCCGTAACCTGGAATACGTCCTGGCGGATGTAGCTCGATTGGCCGAATTGCCACACAGTATCTCGTTCGAGATGTTGCGCTGGACGTGTGCCGTACGGGATTATCGGGCCGGTATGCCGGCGGATCAACTGCGTCAAAAACTGGGGGTTTCCAAGATTACCTGGCGGGAGTTGTCGGTCAAGATTTCCCGACTGGCTGAACAGGCCAATCATTGAACCCAGGTTCGCTATGGCCGACGCGGGGCCGGTGTGCGGTGAGGGTTCATTGACTGACGGGGATGAAGATGCGGAAGGACAGCGGTTCGTATACCTGATTGACGCTCAAGAGGTCTCCACTCCACCCCCCAATGGCATAGATTGAAGTGCCGCTAGCTACCACCCCCGGCCCGCGCCACTCGGCTACCAATGGCGTCTCGATTGTATCCCAGGCGTCTGTGCTGGGCTGATACCGCTCATTGAAGCCCAGATAGCTGGACCATCCGCCCCCACCGACGACAAACAGAGAGCCGCCCAGTGAGACCAGTCCGAGACCACCCCGGCTGATGGAAAGGGGGGCACAGTCCACCCAGGTGTCCTGGTTGGGGAGATATTGGGCACAGGTTTTCAATTCGTGCTCTCCATCATACCCACCGA
Organism: uncultured Anaerolineales bacterium; assembly: GCA_964643875.1. Taxonomy (GTDB): domain Bacteria; phylum Chloroflexota; class Anaerolineae; order B4-G1; family B4-G1; genus CAZXVB01. Next base: position 1,406 of record CAZXVB010000371.1, read on the forward strand.
CGACGAAAGCTACACCTTCTAACTGAGCGGCGGCGGCAAAGCCCCGATTGACTGCCATAGGCGTCCGTTCCTCCCACGTGTCACTCAGCGGGTCGTAAGCGTATACTGTGGAAACATATCGGTGTCCATTCCATCCTCCAAAGACATAGACGTGTTCGCCGATGGTGGTCACAGCACTGGCACAGCGGGCCTCGGGCAGCGGGCTGACCGTCTGCCAGGTTTGTTCGGTTGTGCGATAGACTTCGACGACGTCCGTAGGGATTCCGTTGGCATCACACCCCCCAGGTACATAGATATCGCTATCCACTACCGCTGCAGCGACATACATCACCGGTAGCGACTTGTCGAGTCCGCGCGACCAGATGTCGTTCTTCGGATCGTAGATTTCCGTTTTGGCGGTGACACCCGTTGACACTTGCCCGGCGATGGCGAATATTCGTCCGTCTACCGAGGCGATGGCGAAGTGGGCACGCCGGGTTGGCATTTGAGCCAGTTCCCGCCAGGAGGAGTCACGGTCTACCAGGGTGTTTTCGGTAACGGATGGATCGCCAGAGCCGTTTAGGGGTAGTCCTTCGTTTATCCCGTTGTTGCTTAAGGAGGCTCGGCCGGGAGGGGCGCTCACCAGGGTCACCAGTATAACCGCCAAAGCTACTCCAATCAACGCCAGGCGGTAGGCCCAGGGCAGGGGGGGCATTGGCTTAACCTGCTCTTCAACCAGCTCTTTGATCGGTTCGCTGGCTGCGGCCTTCACCGACCCCGCGGCTGCGTCTTCTTCGGCGCTGGCTTCGGCAATGGCAATCCATCCCTCGCGGATGGCTATCATTGCGGCCTCCGTGCGGGATTCGGCCCCCAACTTGGTGTAGATGTTGCGCAGATGAACTTTAACGGTGTTTACACTGATGCTCAGTTGGTAGGCGATCTGCCGGTTTGTGATCCCGGTCGCAACCAACTGCAACAGCTCGATCTCGCGCTCGGTTAACGGTTCGCCATACTCGGCCATTATTCTCCGCCAGTCTGACGTGAACGTCTTGCTGGTGGTCGGATCAGGTCACCTTGACGACGATGTCGGAAAGTACGTTGGCAGCCTCATCACCCCGGTCGGCGGCATTGCTCAGGTGACGGTAGATCTCCCGCAGTTTGAGCATCTCGACGATGTGTTCTACGTCTTTTGGCTGGTGGAACAGGTCAGCTATGGCCTCGCGGTAGACGTGTTCAACGCGGTTTTCCAGCGCCTTGGCCCGTACTGCGTGGTCTTCTGCTACGCCCGGATGGTCACTCAGGCGCTGCACCCCCAGGTGGATCTCGTGGGCTGCATCCCGCAGCAGGGAAGCCATACGGCGGAGAAAATCATTGGGGGCGACATCCAGGATTGCCATTTCGTCCACCGTCGTGTAGGCATAGTCGAGCACATCGTCAATGGCTCGCGAAAGGGCGTGAATGTCCTCCCGATCAATCGGCGTGACGAATGTGCGGTTCAACTCGTCTATCAAGATCCGCCGAATCTCGTCAGCTTCCTTTTCTAGCTTACGGGCCGAATCGGCCCGGGCCTGGTCGGGATGATTCAGGTATTCGATCAGTGCCTCCACACCCTGAACCGTATAGTCCGCTTGTTGAATCAACAACTTGATGAAGCGGTCCGGCTTGGGTTTCAAAAAACGTTTTAACCAATTCATATTCGTATCCAGCAGTAAGTTTGTGAGTCAAAATTCTGTACAAAGTTCACGGCGAATGATTTGGGTGCGTTTCATTTCAGTTGGAAAGTGGGCAACCCTCCCGCAGGTTG
>CAZXVB010000372.1:0-3184 GCA_964643875.1 uncultured Anaerolineales bacterium
CTCATTCCGCAAGACTACCTCCTCTCCTTTCCCCCTAAAATCTGAACTATACCCGAGCAATTGTGCGATTTGACACTTGGTTGTAATTGTGTTATCATCAGTTCTACGTAATTGGACTTATAGTCATACGTGAATCCTAGGGGTGCGTTTCATTTCAGTTGGAAAGTGGGCAACCCTCCCGCAGGTTGCCATTTTCGATGCCAAAACACTCGGTTTTTGAAGGCAAATCCGCGCATAAATCAACTTTGAGTTCAACCTGCGGGAGGGTCTCCAACTCAGTTGAAACACACCCGAATCCTAGAGAGGAGGTAGGAGGAATCGGAAAGAAAAGCGTCAGCACAGATGTGAAATCAAGATACCGGGTCAATCAGCAGATTCGGGCAGACAAGGTACGGCTCATTGATGCCGACGGGAACCACATCGGCATCGTGCCGCTCTCGGAGGCGCTGGATGCAGCATATGCCAGTCACCTGGACCTAGTCGAGGTCTCTCCATCAGCAGACCCGCCAGTTGTTCGGGTAATGGATTATGGCAAGTTCCTGTATCAGCAAGCCAAACAGGAGCGAGAAGCACGCAAGGCCCAAAAGCAGGTCGAAGTCAAAGAGATCCGGTTACGTCCCAAAACGACAGAGCACCATCGTTCATTCAAACTCCAGGATGCCCGTCGGTGGTTGGAAAACGGGATGAAAGTCAAAGTCCGAATGCGCTTCCGAGGGCGGGAGATCACATACCCCGAATTGGCTCGTCAGCAGCTTATGGAGATCGCTGAGGAGCTTTCTGATGTAGGGGTGATCGAACAAAGCCCCAACCTGGAAGGGCGCACTATGTTGATGGTGCTAGCACCAGCCAAGAGCAAATAGAAGGTCGTTGATACCAGTGACACCCGTAGTGGTGAGTGTCGTTGCACGGCTCGCGGAGCGAGTTTGTCGGTGGGGAAAAACCCCAGGGGAATGATCATTGTTTTGTAATCGTTTTTTGATCATTGAGAGGAACGAGAGACAGTATGCCGAAGATCAAGACACATAAATCTACGTCCAAACGGTTCCGCCTCACAAAAGGCGGTAAAGGGAAACTGATGCGCACCAAGTTGGGAAAATCCCACTTGCGACGCAAGAAGAGCCGACGTGTCAAGGGGAAGTTCGACGAGATGCACCCGGTGGAATCACGAGGCTTGCAGCAACGGGTGCAAACGTTGGCGCCATATCTGAAAGAGAAGGGGAAGTAGTATCGTGAGAGTCAAGGGAGGAACCAGAACACATTATCGCCACAAGAAGATTCTCCGCCAGACGCAGGGCTATTGGGGCACCCGGCATCGCCTTTTCCGGCGGGCCAACGAAGCCTGGATGAAGGCCCAGTGGTACGCTTACCGTGACCGCCGCAACCGGCGGCGGGACCTACGGCGTCTGTGGATCACGCGGATCAACGCGGCCGCGCGTGTGGGAGGCCTTTCTTACAGTCGTCTGATCCATGGGCTGAAACTGGCCGGTGTCGAGTTGAACCGCAAGATGCTGGCCGACATTGCTGTGCGGGATGAAGCAGCATTCACCCAACTGATTGAAGTAGCCCAAGGCGCCCTTTCTGAGGCCCAAGTTTAACACAGCAACGCATAAGTCCTCCCGGTTATCATCGGCCGGGTGGAAACGCAAAAAGGAGGGCAATCTGTCCTCCTTTTTGCGTTTGTATCGAATCGTGTTCGTTCCCACACCCCGGCGTAGGCCCAGTGTGGGAACATACGTAGCCGCTCCCACACCGAACGTGGGGTAACTATTCAGGCTACTTCTTTAGCGATTGAAATCGCCTCTGGGGGGCTTGCAGCCAAGCGTCCACCTGCGTGGGCGCGCCTGTCCACGCAGGTGGACAGCCAGCTTTAGCTCCTCAGGCGCGGTTTCAACCGTCGGCCTGAATTTATACCCGACATTTTGACCCTCCCGCAGGTTCGGATGCGGTTTGGGGGCATCTTGTGCCCTGATGTGGGGCTATATATGCAACTGACGTAATTTCAAACCTGCGGGAGGGTTACCGATCAATTGAGCTATATCTACTCGGTATCGCTCGCGCCGTCGTCCGATTCGTCGGTTTTCAAGTGTGAAGGAGATGCAGCCTCCAGGTCCAATCGCTGGCGAGCTATCTCCTCGATTTCGTTGGCCAACTTCGGGTTTTCCCGCAGGGCTTGCTTGGCATTTTCCCGCCCCTGCGCCAGGCTTTCACCGGCATAGTAGTAGTAAGAACCGCGCTTCTCGATCAATTCCAGCTCAACGGCGATATCCAACAAGTCCCCAGCCTTGCTGATCCCTTCGTTGTACATGATATCGAACTCGGCCACACGGAAAGGGGGCGCCACCTTGTTTTTGGTCACCCGCACCCGGGTTCGATTCCCAATCACCACTCCTTTTTCCTTGATGGCAGTGACCCGCCGCACGTCGAGGCGCACCGAGGCATAGAACTTGAGCGCTCGCCCTCCGCTGGTCGTTTCTGGATTGCCAAGCACCACCCCGATCTTTTCGCGCAGTTGGTTGGTGAAGATCAGGGCAGTGTTCGACTGTTTGACGGCCCCACTCAGTTTGCGCAGCGCCTGGCTCATCAGTCGAGCTTGTAAGCCAGGGTGCGAATCCCCCATTTCGCCCTCGATCTCAGCACGGGGCACCAGAGCGGCCACCGAATCTACCACGACCACGTCCACTGCACCGGAGCGAATCAATGTCTCCGCGATCTCCAGGGCTTGTTCGCCGGTGTCCGGTTGGGAGATCAGAAGGTTGTCCACATCCACGCCGCAACGGGCAGCATAAGCTGGGTCGAGTGCATGCTCCATATCAATGAAAGCCGCTACACCGCCGCGTTTCTGCGCTTCAGCAACGATGTGCTGGGCCAGGGTCGTCTTGCCGGCCCCTTCCGGGCCGTAGATTTCGGTCACACGACCACGTGGAATGCCGCCTACGCCCAGAGCATAATCCAGGGCCAGTGAGCCGGTAGGAATGATCTCTACATGAAGATGAGTAGCTTCTCCTAATCGCATAATCGCACCATCACCGAACCGTTTGGTCAGGTTGGCCAGAGCCAAATCCAGGGCTTTCTCTCGGCCATCTTTTGCGTTCATTTTGTTCTCCTCTTGTTTCCCTCTCGCTATGCTGACTATTTATTTTCTCGACTATAGCACAAATGTTCTGGCTTGTCAAATCCAATTTTG
>CAZXVB010000373.1:0-3177 GCA_964643875.1 uncultured Anaerolineales bacterium
ACGCAGGTGGACGCTCGGCTGCAAGCCCTCCAGAGGCGATTTCAATCGCTTTCCGCCAATATACAAAACTGCCTCTGCCTTGTCTATAGCGTGCGGACAAAAACCGGACAAAAAACGGACAAACTTGCGGGCACAGCCCCCTGTGACGACCCGTCCGCGGCGTTGGAGACGAATCCGCCAACCCGTCAATCCTGCAATCCCGTCAACCGCCCTGCAAGTGGCAGAAAATCCAGGACCGGGTTATAATATTTTGTGCCATGCAACTGGAAGAAATTACCCCCGAATTGCTCAAAGATACCCTCAAAGCCTTCTCCTACGCCCAGGAGCCACCGGAGGGACTTCTGAGCCTCCACTGCTTGAAGCAGACCGGCTCTCGTGTCGAACGGAGCATCGTTCTCCAGGACTATCTCTACTCCGTTGTCACCGACCGCCTGACAGAACTCCGCCACGCCGAAAACCTACCGGACGACCGAGAATTGCCGCTCTCCCGTGAGGCCGTCAACCTGACATTGGCCCGCGACTTTAGCCGTCACAATCCCGTCCTGGAAGCCTGGAGTGCGCTATATCACCGTTACGTCTCCCCTGTCTCCTCCACGATGAAAGCCGAGGATTTGGCTGCCACCGCCGGCGTCACCATACGTCAATTCCGCCGCCGTGTGGCCGACGGCATCGGCATGCTCACAGAACGGGTAAGGCGGGACGAGATGGAACGCCACCGTTCACTGCGCCGCCTACACCTGCGCCGCTACCTGCCCGTTGCCGATTACGCACGTCTCTTCGGAGTGGATGAACCGGCCGAACGAGTGCTCTCCCTTCTGACCGATCCCCACGAGGCGCCCCTGGTGGCCCTCGATGGGCTGGGGGGGATTGGCAAGACCACCCTGGCACTCGCCGTCGCCGGACGCCTGGCCGATATGGACACCTTTGCCGACATCCTTTGGGTCAGCGCACGACAGACACAACTCCTCCCGTCCGGCGAAATCCGCGTCATTTCGCAACCGGTGCTGACCTTCGATATGTTGCTTTCCCGGCTGGCCGTGCAGGTAGGGCGGGAGGATCTGATCGGCTTTCATGAAGATCACAAGGAACAAGTGCTGTACGAGGTGTTCCATGAGACCCCCTACCTGATCATCGTGGACAATCTGGAGACGATGGAGGATTATCGCGCCCTGGCGCCCCGCCTGCGACTGCTGGCCAACGGCACGCGCTTCCTGCTCACCACCCGCCACTCCATAACCGATTACTCTTTCGTCCATTCCTTTCACGTCCCTCCGCTTTCGGAAACGGACAGCCTCTCCCTGCTGCGTTACGAGTTGAAACGGCATGGACGCAGTGAGTCCGTCCCATCCCAGGAATACTTGAGTCGGATTTACCAAATCGTCGGGGGCTTGCCGTTGGCCCTCAAACTGGTGGCCGGACAGTTGCGCTTCCTACCTTCCAACGTCGTCCTGGACAACCTGCTCTCATCCCACGGTCAGGCCATCTCGGCCTTGTACACCTACATCTACCGCCGCACCTGGATGTTGTTGGACGAGCCATCCCGCCGCTTGCTGCTCGACCTGCTCACCATCTCACCCGATGGGGAGGATATGAACTGGATACGCCTGGTCAGTGGCCTCCCCGACGACCTGCTGGAGAGTTCCATCGCCCGTCTACTCGACCTGGCACTCCTTCAAACCGCCGGGACGCTGGATCGCACCTTCTATCGTCTACATCGTCTCACCATCACATTTCTTCAGACCGAGATTCTGGCTTCGTGGGAGGAACGTGGCCCTGCCGTGAGCCGGCGCGAATCCCCGGAGGAAACGGCATGACTCCCACATCGGGAACTGCTCCATCTGACGCTTGGGACGTAGAACGGGCTCGCTGGAATGCCATCTGGCTTCAGAGATTGGAGCGCCAGTTAGTGCGGATGACCGCACACTTGCAGACCTCGCTCCGCGACGACCCTCAGAGCCTATCTTCCCATCAGGTCAGCCTGATTACACTCCTGAATCGTGCTCATCCCTACCCCCAACTTCACCGCCGGATGGTAGAACTGATCATCACCCTGAGCCCCTGGCCCCTACGTTGGGGACACTGGCGGTCCTGGGAAGCGATGCTGCGTTTCGCTTTGGAGGTGGCGGATGTCTCGATACCCGCTTCCTCACGGGCCGCACTGCTGGACGACCTGGCGCGGCTTCTGTTCGACACCGGGAGAATAGACGAGGCTCTGGAAACGGCCCACGAGGCGGTGGCACAGGCCCTTGCCGGAGAAGCCCCCCGGCCTTTGGGACGTGCCATCCATACCACCGTTGACATCCTGCGACGGGAAGGGGAACTGGACACGGCCTACGCGATGCTGGAACGGGCCGAGTCACGTCTGGAAGATGCCCGCTATGCCGGGTACGAAATCGCCCTGGCCTATCTCTACACCGGACGCTCTCTCCTTCTGAGACAGGAGGGAAATCTGGATGAGGGGATTGCTTGGGCTAACAGGGCGGTCTCGCTGGTGGAATCCCTTTCGGAAACCGAACCCCACGCCGTCGCCGACATCTACTACATCCGAGGGGTAATCCACTGGGGGAGGGGGGAATACAGGGATACCATCCACGATATGGAGAAAGCGGCTTCACTGTACGCCGCCATTGGAGACCGCTATGCCGAATCCAACATCCTGGGAGTCCTGGGGCTTTCCTACTGGAGCGTCGGCGACTACGACCGGGCGGAGGAAGTCATCCGGCGCACCATCGCCATTGCCGAGCAGTTGAACGCCCTCCAGTGGCTGACGGTGAACGTCGGCAACCTGGGGCTGGTCTACCTCACGCGCGGCGAACCGAGCCGAGCCCTGACTTACATTGAGGAGCACGCTCGGCTGGCAAAGCGGATCGGCGACTCCTACGAACTCATGCGGGCCACCGGCAATCGCGGAGTGGTACAGATTCACCTGGGGGAATTCGAGGCCGCCCTCCAAGCGTTGGAAGAGGACGCCCGTCTTGCGGAACAACAGGGAAGTCGAGAGGGAAGAGTGGCTACCTACGTAAATCTGTCCCGCTGCCTGGGACACCTGGGGCGATTGGATGAGGCTCTCGACCTCGCTAATCGTGCCTACGCACTGGCCCAGGACTCCGGTTCTGCTACCGCGCGGCTGGCTGCCCTGCGCAACCTGGCCGACTGGCTGCCACGCCCTCGGCGGGA
>CAZXVB010000374.1:0-3164 GCA_964643875.1 uncultured Anaerolineales bacterium
TGGCAGGATTGACGGATTGGCAGGATTGACGGATTGGCGGGATTAACGGATTGGCGGGATTAACGGATTGGCGGGATCAACGGATTGGCGGGATTGACGGATTGGCACGCTTTCACCGGTGCAGTTGCTCCTCCAATGCCTCTTCGATGTCTATCATCTCCGCCGTGCCCACGTACGGCACCGTGTGTATTCCTTCCAGGCGATCCAGAGCCTTGAGGATGGCTGAGATCTCCTGAACGCATCTGCGGGCCGACGCGATCATAGTGCTTATAGTCCCCTGGTCAACCGGCCCCTCTATTTCCAGGCCATCCAGTTCGAGCAAGAAGGCCATCAGCCGGTTGTTGATGTGATGGGCCAGCGTAGTCACGGCTTGCCTGAGTGCCGTCGTGGCCGCCATCTCTCGTGCGGCCCGGTTCAGCCGTGCGTTCTCCACCGCGACGGCCACCCATGAGGCCAACGCCGTCAACAACTCCAGGTCGCCTGGCGTGAATGAAGGGCTCTCCGGTCCGTTCCGCTTGTTGATGACTTCGAGCACGCCGATCACTTGCTCTTTGGCCTTCAGCGGCACACATAGGATCGAGCGGCACCGGAAACCGGTAAACTGATCCACCTGGGGATAGAAACGGGGATCCTGGCGCACGTCAGGAACCAGAAGCGGCTCATCGTGCTGTGCCACCCAACCGGCGATTCCCTGACCCAGTTTGAGGCGGAAGTCAGAGAAACGTGCCGCGTCCCCTTTGAGCGTGACTGCAAACTCCAGTTCGCCCGTCTCCTGGTCGAGGAGCAAGAGCGAGCCGGCCTCCACTTGAAGGATGCGGTTGACGTTCTCCATAACACGCCGGAAAATCTCAGACTCCTCCAGTGTGGAGACAACGGCCTGGGCAATGTTGTTGAGGGCAATCCAGTTGTGTACCTGCTGCTGCAGACGCCGGTTAGCACGCATCAGGGAAAGCGTCAATTGATCTTTCTCCCGGCGCAGGCGATCTTCGGTGAGGGCCTTCTCAATCGCTGACAACACTTCGGTTGCGGTGAAGGGTTTCTGCAGAAAATCGCTGGCACCCAGGCGGAATGCTCTGAGAATCGTCTCTTCGGAGCAATGGGCAGTGAGCACGATGGCCGGAATGTGGCAATCACGTTGCTCCAATGCGCTCAGTATGTCCAGTCCTGAGAACTTGGGCAGCATCAGGTCCAACAGAAGAAGGTCGGGTTTATCGGCAAGTGCGCGCTCCAGCCCTTCCGGGCCGTCAGTGGCCGTCAGCACGCGGTAGCCGGCCGGTCTCAATATGGCGTCGCGCAAGAAGGCCCGTACGTCGGCATCGTCTTCGATGATCAACACAGTCTCTTGGCCCATGGTGTGGCCTCCGGAGTTAATCGGGAGTTCGCGGTAGCGACTTCGGTCGCTCACTACTGTGGACGACTGAAGTCGTCACTACGAGCAAATTAGTCAGGACAGCAGTTGTCTGATCTGCCTGATGGCCCGGTTAGTCACGCGGCGGTAATAGCGACCGGGTGGGACGATCGCAGCCAGGATTAGTCTCTCCCTCCCAACAGTGAGGTAGCGACACACCAGACGAATGCGGTCGCGGACGCGGATGGTCACCTCATCTATTTCCGCCATCCCCAACTGGCTTTGGGCGTCGCTGCTGACTCGCTGGAGCAGGGCCACCATCGCGGCCGTGACGTCGCTGTCGTAGCCGGCGGGAACGGTGACAATCGGCAGGCCCTCTGTAGAGGTCAGTACCGAAACCCGGAATCCCCCAGCCTCGTTCATTACGCACAGAATTTCCTCGAGAGAGGTCGGTTCAGTTGCCCCTGGTTGATGCTCGTTGTTACCCACGTTTAGTCTCCTAAAAGTAGAACGTAAAACGTGAAATGTGATGCGTGTTCCCCAAATCTTGGCCGCCAACGGCTAACTACTGTCGGCTGCCGGCTACAGTTGTCGCTGTGCCTGGGCTACAACCAGATTAATGATGGCTTTCAGTGTGTCAAAGACAGCAATACCCTGAGTGGCCACCGATGCGAAGCAGGGCGCGCCGTTGCATCCGAGTTGTTGCTGTAACAGCGGCAGGGGCGCGATGCCGGGCAAATCGCGCTTGTTGCATTGCAGCACGAGCGGCATGGTGTGCGGGTCGTATCCCAACGCGCGCAGGTTCTCCTCCATGTCGCGCATCGTCTCAACGTTGGCTTTCAGCCGCTGCCACTGCGAGTCGGCGACGAAGACCACGCCATCGGCCCCCTGCAGCACCAGTTTGCGGCTCCCAACGTAGTAAACCTGTCCCGGCACGGTGTAGAGATTGAAGCGCGGCTTCAGGCCGGCGATCTGCCCCAGTTCCAGTTGTAGGAAGTCGAAGTAAATGGTGCGGTCGCCCCGCGTCTTGAGAGAGACCAGTTCGCCACGCATACGAGGGTTCATTTTGGCGTGAATGTACTGCAGGTTGGTCGTCTTGCCGCTGAGCGCCGGGCCGTAGTAGACGATCTTCAGGTTGATCTCGCGCAACTTCCAGTTGATGAACATCAGTCATACCCCGAACTACAACCCTCCGAACACCTTGTCTAGTTCCTCCGCCAGGGTAGCACCGAAGTTGGCATCGGGAACCTGCTTGGGCTGACCCATCAAATCCTCGAATTCGGCGGTCAGCGGATACAACCGTTCGGCTGCGCGTCTGACGAACAGCCGTATCAGGCCAATAGGCGTACCGGTCTGGAAAACGACGATTAGGATGAAACTGCCGGCCACGTTAAAGAGGTACATATTCATGCTCTCGCCTTCGTGGAGGAATGAGCCGTGGGGATTCTCCTCGCCGAACTGGCGGGCCAGTTCGGTCAGGGCGGCCACGTCGCCGGCTGCCAGGGCCGCCACGAGCACCGGGTCAATCGCCCGCATCTGTCCCTGGGCAGTGATCAATTGGCCGCTGATGTCGGCCAGCAGGATGCACTCGGCTCCCGTTCGGCGATGCAAGTCCGCCAGGATGCGCTCAATCTGTTCGGCCAACTCGGCCGGCAGGGAAATGCCTGTTTTCATATCGCCACCTCCGTCAGTCTCGGAGCCATTTCTACAATATCAAAAGAGAAAACGGGCCGGGTGCCGTTCTGTGGCAATTGCTGCGCGTCGAAATAAAATCCGCGCCCACTCTCCAGCGCCTCGGTGATCACGCTGCGGCCAA
>CAZXVB010000375.1:0-3115 GCA_964643875.1 uncultured Anaerolineales bacterium
CCGCCGGACGCCGTGCTCACTATTCACTCGACCATCCCCATCGCCGGCGGGCTGGGGAGCGGAGCCGCCACAGCCGCCGCTGCCGTTCGGGCGCTGGCGATAGCCCTCGGCCATCCCCTGGATAACGAAAGCATCAACACCATCGTCTATGAAGTCGAAAAGATTCATCACGGAACTCCCAGCGGGATAGACAATACCGTCGTCACCATGGCCCAACCGATCTACTTCGTGCGTGGACGGCCAATTGAACTGATCGCAGTGGGCGCGACTTTCACCATTCTGATTGGCGACACCGGCGTCGCCAGCCCAACCAAAGAAAGCGTGGCATACGTGCGTCGGCAACGGGAAAAACATCCTGCCCACTACGATGCCCTGTGCGATCAGATCGGCGACCTCGTCGTCGAGGCCCGGCAGGCCATCGAAGCGGGTGATCCCGACACACTGGGGAAACTAATGGACGAAAACCATCGGTTGCTGATCGAAATGGGGGTCTCCTCCCCGGATTTGAATCGGCTGGTCACAGCCGCCCGTACATCCGGGGCATTGGGGGCCAAACTCTCCGGCGGCGGATGGGGAGGCAATATGATCGCCCTGGTCGAAGAAGCGACGATCAAGCGTGTCACCCGCGCATTGACAAAACAGGGTGCACAGCGGGTAATCGCTACCCGCCTCGGAACGATATCCTGAGAAACGGTTGGGCGGCGGCGGATGAATCGCGCCGCCTGGAACCACCCCCCAGGCCCCGTCATTTATGCGGGGCCGCCGCCGGGCCGTTTCGCCGGTGGGGGAATACCCCACCGGGTAGGGGATGTTCCTAACAAGATGATGTAGATACCCAATGAACGTCACTGAAACGATATTCGTCAAACTGGGCGGATCCTTGATCACCGACAAGACCCGCCCCTACACCCCCCGGTTGGCCACCATCGAACGCCTGGCCACCGAGATTCGCCAGGCCCTCGACGATTCTCCACACCTGAGGCTGGTGATTGGTCACGGGTCAGGCTCCTTTGGACATTGGGCCGCCCACCCATACGGCACGCGACAAGGCGTCTTCACCCCAGAGCAATGGCGAGGCTATGTGGAAGTCGCCGCGGCCGCCAGTCGGTTGAACCGCATCGTTTGTGATGCATTCCTGCAAGCCGATGTGCCAGTCTGGAGCCTTCCACCTTCAGCCTCGGCCCGTTGCCGGGATGGCGTCCTGTTCACCATGGAGACCACGCCATTGCGTGTCGCTCTAGAACACCGTCTGGTCCCCCTGGTCTACGGCGACGTCGCCCTGGATGAGCAACGGGGCGGGACGATCATCTCTACCGAAGACATCTTTGTCTTCCTCGCGGATGTGCTCCACCCGGTGCGCATTCTCCTGCTGGGGGAAGTGCCTGGCGTGTTGGACGCCAGTGGAGCTCTCATTCCCCACATCACGCCAGCTAACTTTGCGACCTGGAGGGATGTGCTGGGAAACTCGCGGGGGGTGGATGTCACCGGCGGCATGATGGACAAAGTGACTCAGATGACAACACTGGTTCAACAACACCCACAGAGCCAAGTGTATATTCTCGCCGGGACAGAACCGGGCACATTGGTTCAGGCACTGCGGGACCCTGCATCCATCGTTGGTACTTGCATTGCCGCCGAATCGGGATAAACTGTTCTGGGAAACGAGCGACATACCTCAAGGTGCACTGCACGTTGCGCACGCTACAAACATAGGCTAAATCACAATTTAAGTGGGAGGACAACAATGAAAATCATCGACCTACGAAGCGATACGGTCACCCGGCCAACACCTGAGATGCGAGAGGCAATGTATCGGGCCGAAGTCGGCGACGACGTGTTTGGCGACGATCCCACCGTCAACCGGTTAGAGGAAGTGGCCGCCGAGCGACTGGACAAAGAAGCCGCCCTCTTCGTAGCCAGCGGTACAATGGGCAACCTGGTCGCTCTGCTCACCCACTGCGGACGCGGGGACGAGGTTATTGTGGGAGATCGGAGTCACACGTATCTATTCGAACAAGGAGGAATGGCCGCGTTGGGAGGCATCACGCCCCGACCGATCCCCAATCAACCAGATGGTACCCTTCGGTGTGAAGAGATCGAAAGCGCGATCCGCGACGACAACGTGCACTATCCCCGCACTCGACTGATCTGTCTGGAAAACACGCACAATATGTGCAACGGGACTCCCTTGACCGCTGATTACACCGCCCACGTCGCACGACTGGCCCGCCAGCACAGTCTGGCGCTCCATCTGGATGGGGCCAGGATTTTCAACGCCGCTGTCGCCCTGGAAGTGGATGTGAAGACACTGGTCCGCGACGTGGACTCGGTCATGTTCTGCCTCTCGAAAGGCTTGTGTGCCCCGGTTGGGTCGTTGTTATGCGGTTCAGCCGACTTCATTGCCGAGGCACGGCGGGCGCGCAAGGTTGTCGGTGGCGGTATGCGCCAGGCCGGCATTCTAGCCGCAGCGGGATTGGTCGCCCTGGAGCAAATGACTGAGCGCCTAGTTGACGACCACAGGCGAGCGAAGCGGCTGGCCGAAGGGATCGCGGAAATCCCCGCTTTCGAAGTTACTCCCGTCCATTCCAACATCGTGTACTTCCAGTTGAGCGAGGAAGCCCGCCAGACACCGGAGGAAGTCACCGCCGGATTGGAGGCACGCGGCATCTGGCTTTTAGGGCGGGAATTGGGTCGCTTCCGGGCCGTCACCCATTACTGGATCAGCGACGAGGACATCGAGACAACCATTGCAGCAATGCGCGAAATCGCGGCGGCGGACGCATCTTGCTGAGCGCACAAGGCAGAAGGCGATAGAGGTTCGTAAGAGCATACCCGAGATGCACGGCTACGGGAGCGGTTTTTCGGGCAGACTCCTCTTCGGACAGACTCTAAGAGCGGATGTCAGAAACGGCGCCTTGCTCTGCGTCCCGGCACGCTCGGCGGTGAGGAGTAAGTAGCCCAAGCGCATGTACTGGATATGTGGGTATGTTGTCTCCATTCCAGGTTGTGCTATAATCAGTACTTGAGAATTTTGGTGGCGAGGCAGCCTTTCCAGACTGTTGACAGGCTAGAAAGCCTGTCCCACGGCTCAGTTTTCCGGGTCAACGTGGATTCG
>CAZXVB010000376.1:0-3113 GCA_964643875.1 uncultured Anaerolineales bacterium
GCCTGGATGATCTCCTGGGCCAAAGCCCACTCAAAGCGCAAGGGAGAAAGCTGCTCCAGCGCTTCTGCGTGAGCCGCCAGGATCGCGGAAACGTGCTCAGCCCGGGAGGCTTGAGAAACACGCATATCGGTCCGAATAGCGTTCTCATCCACGACGAACGTTGTGCGTACTTTGATCACGCCACCCGTGGCTGGAAGGGCTTCCATCACCACGTGGAGAGCAGTCACCAGGATACCGAATAGCTCGTTCGGCTCGACAAAGACCGACGGCAAGCTCCCATAGGACGTATGGACGCGCACCTCCCGCTGTTGGCGCTCGGCGGCCGACCAAATCAACACTTCCCGAACGACATCATTCCATTGCACACGAACGCGGTTCATACCCGCCCGCTGAGAGCAAACCAGCAAGTCAAGCAGCTTGTCACCGACGTCGTTCAAACTGTTCTCGATCACCGCCATCCGCCGGCCGATCCGTTGGGCCTGCTCCGGCGAGAGCAGGTGCGGGCCAGACCCCGGCGCGTCGCCCCCGGCCCGCTCGGCAGGAGCCAGTACCGTCTGAAGATCCCGTAGCAGGTTGGAGGAAGCCAGGCGGGCCACCGCTAACGGGTTGGCAGTCTCGTGGAGAATGCGCTGGGCCAGAGAACCAAAAGAAGCTACCCGCTGCATACGCATTGTCGTGACACCTACGTCATTCAACGTCCGAAGATAGCGAGCACCCTCCAACACCCCACCAATAGCAGTGGAGAGCAAACGGAGATATTCTTCATCGTCGTCGGTAAACCAATCTCGATGTCCGGGAGCGCTGGGAATTTTGTTGATCAGTTCTAAAGTGCCCAGCACTTCATTTCCGAGCTGCAAAGGAACCCCGATGAAAGAGCGATAACACCCAGAAGGCAAATGGGCCGCAAGCTGCTCCAGGTGCGGGTCTTGCCACCGAGCCATCATAGTGGCCTCACGGGCCTGAACCGCCTGACCACTCTCGAAGATGTAACCGGTCAACCCCTCACCGGCGACGTAGCTCAACCGCTCGACCATCGCGGAGGGGATGCCGCTGGCCGACCGCAGCACTACCCGGTGGACGTCGTCCTCCGCTCGGAGGTAGATCAGGCACCCCTCGGTTCGAAATCCCTGACGAACTCTATCGGTGACCGCTTGCAGCATATCCGCAATCGGACGGCGGGGATTGAGTTCGCTGCTGATATCCAACAAGAGCCGAAAATACCGGGCGCGGCGCTTCTCTCGCTCGTATCGCTGGGAATTCTCAATCGCCACACTGACCAGAGCGGCGACTTGATTGAGCAACATTTCCTCCTGCTCCGTGAACACCCCCTGGTCGGTCTTGCCGGAGACCCGTAAGACCCCCAATACCACCCTCTGATCCTGGGTAAGAATCGGCACGCCGATATACGCCTGCCCCGGCTTGGCGGCGATCTCGGAGTATTTCTTACTCCACGAGAGATCGGGAGAAATCCGTCGCAGTTCCTCAACATCTTTGACGTTACTGATCCGGAGTGAGCGCCCCTGCTTAGCGATCCATCCGGTCAGCCCCTCGCCTGGCTCGTATTCGATCCGTTCGGTCGGCATCTGGCCCGCTTCCAACAGGCCGGTAGTAGCCCGCAAAACATACCGGCCGGTGATGTCATCCCGCAGGAAAATGGAGGAGCCACCCGCCTTCAAGCAGTCGCGGGCATAGTTGACGACCAGATTCATCAATCGGTCGCGGTCCAACTCGCGATAGATGGCCAACAACGTTTCATCGAAAAGGGGTTTCTCATGCATTTCCGTTTCTACCTCAGGGCACATAGACGAAGCAATCCACCAACGCCCCATCCGGTGTTTGCAGGTAGGCGCTATCCCCAGTATTGTCCCACACGGCCTCCCCAGACAACCCCCAATACCGCTCCAACGGGTCTTCGGACGCGCTCCCACGCCCACTGTACAGATACAGCCTGGCCCCTGGAGGGAGGAGCGTCTCCGTAAAGGTGTATACATGCCGACCAGCATCACGTACCAAATAGCCCTCCAGGTCTACGGCCACGTCGCCCACGTTGGAGAACTCGATCCATTCGCCATTCGGGGCGATCACGTCGCTCCCTGGCCCGTCGTACCGGAGTCCCGTGATGCGCACCGGCACACGCTCCGCAGCCGAGATCCACATACCGCGTTCCTCAGAACGGGCGACCTCTTCGGCCCGCGCAAAGACCTGGGCGTATCGGGTGTTGGGGGGAACCATGTAAGCCGTTGCGTATCCCTGCTCTACCAGCTCCAGATTGACGAGACGATCCTCGACCCACACATAGGCCAACAAGCGGCCATAATCATCCTCTATGTCCTGGTCAGTCTCCAGCCATACATCGCGGTCCGCCACCAACGCCTCGTTCAACGACCGGGCTTCGTCCGCATAGCGCTGTCCTGTCTCCGGTGTGTTGATGCCAATGTAGCGCACCCGACGCCCATCGGCCAGCTCGACCGTGTCACCATCGAGGACAAAGCTCACGTGCGCAGATTCGCCCACCGGGCTGCGCGTCGGCTTGACCGGCCCGCAGGCGACCAACGCCCAGATAGAGAAAATGAGACCCAGGCCGGCCAAAAGGACGGGATGAGGAAGAAGGGAACGTTTCACGCTTCTACGCCACCCCCGCTCTCACCCTGTGGTCGGACGCTCCCAACCCACCGCCGGAATTCGTCGGCCGCCAGTTCGCCCGCCGCCTCGACCACTTTCCCCAAAATTGGGTTGACCAGCACCGAGGTCACCGTCCCGGCCACAGAGGGCAGATGGTCAAGAAACCAACCGCGCACCCGTTCCATGGCGCTCACGTCGGGCATCTCACCAGTGACGGCCTGCTCGAGTTCATCCACCCGGGCCTCAGCCTCGGCTTGCAAATCGGCGGGCGCTTGAGCAGCAACCGCGGCGCGTAGATCAGCGAACAGACGGCGAACCGCTTCCAGGTCTGCCGCCTGGACAGTGCGACGCTCATCCCAATGCTCTACGTAGATGTCCCCTTGCCCTGTGTGTACAGGGCCGTGCACGCTGCCAATGTGGGTCTCGAAACGGCTGTCTGCCTTCCCTTTATTTCCCTCATTCCCTTCTTTCACCATTCCTCTCCTTAACTT
>CAZXVB010000377.1:0-3094 GCA_964643875.1 uncultured Anaerolineales bacterium
GAAATTTCGGGTGTATGCAGGCGAAGTGAGTAAAATTATTGTCGAGTTCCGGCTCATCCGGGTGAAGAGTAGGGAGGAGAAATGCAATTGCGCCTTCTGTACTGGTTGAACATCCGGCGGTTGGCTGGAATCATCCTCTTCGTTGCCATTTTCGCCATGGCCGTCCGTGCGCCGGCCGACACCGATACCTGGTGGCATTTGCAGGCCGGGCGCGTCACAGTGACCGATGGCCATATCCTCCAAACCGATGTTTTTTCTCATACCAGACAGGGGCAGCCCTGGGTCAACCATAGTTGGTTGAGTCAGGTAATCCTTTACCTGCTGTTCCGCTCCGCTGGCTATGCCGGGCTAGGGGTGTTTCAGGCTGTGGTGGTCACGGCGGCCTTCGTCTTCGTCTATCTCCAGATGGAGGGAGATGTCTTTAGCCGGGCTTTCATCCTGGTGTTGGCGGCGGCGACATCCTCGGTCGTCTGGATTGCCCGCCCGCAACTCCTCTCGTTTCTGTTGACCGCGGTGCTTTGCTACCTGCTGTATCTCTACAAATGGCGGAGCCTGAATCGGCTGTGGTTGATCCCGCCGTTGTTCGTCTTATGGGTCAATCTCCACGCTGGATATGCATTGGGCTTTATGGTGCTAGTCGGTTTCGTGGCGGGTGAGGCGCTGAACAACTTGTTGGCGCGTCTCTCGCCGGGAGAGGACCCGGTCCTGCCTGGGCGCGACGTGGGCGCGGTTGTGCTGGTGGCTATGATTTCGGCGCTGGCGTTGGTGCTTAACCCGAACACGACCCGTATGTGGACGTATTACTTGGATACCGTCCGTATTGGCGTGTTGCAGGACTTTATTCAGGAGTGGCGCTCGCCGGATTTTCATCCTTTGTATGCCCAGTCATTCATCTGGTTGTTGTTAGGGACGATGGCCGCGATGGGACTCTCGCGTCGGCGGGTGGATGGGACGGACCTGGCGTTGGTGGCCGGTTTCGCTTATGCGGCCTTGTTGGCAGGGCGGAACATTGGCCCGTTCGCTCTGGTCGCTGCCCCGGCCCTGAGCCGCTACGCGCATTCCTTGCTGACCCAGTGGGGGGAGGCCGCGCGGGCACGAGGGTGGTTAGGCCCTCCCCGGCCGGTGGGGCTTTTTCGCTCTCCTGGGAAAGCTGTTCTCAATTGGGTGCTATTGATTGGGGTATTGGTGGCGGCCGGTTTCAAGGCGGCGGCACCCTTGCGGCCCGACTTCAATATTGCCCACGAGCGGGAGACGTTGCCGTTGGGTGCCATCGAGTGGATCCAGGAACACCGCCCTACCGGACCGATGTTCAACAGCTACAACTGGGGGGGATATTTGATCTGGCATCTGTGGCCAGATTACCAGGTCTTCGTTGATGGGCGCACCGATCTCTATGGCGACGAGTTGCTTTCTCAGTATCTGGACGTGCGTGCGGCCCGGCCGGGATTCCGACAGGTGTTGGAGCGGTATGGAATTCGTTTGATCGTTGTGGAGAGCGATAGTTTTCTGGCCCGATTCCTGAAGTTGGACCCGGATTGGGAGTTGCTTTACGAGGATGCGGTCGCGGTGGTATATGTCCGATAGAGAAAGTCGGGCGGGTGGCTTTTGTGGTGCGGAAGACCGCCGGTACTTGTGTTGTGTTTCCACGCAGGAGCGCGAGCGCGAGAACGAGAACGAGAACGAGCAAAATAGAGGCGCACTCAGGTCGGTCTCTGACCGTTCCTGTTCCGATGATGGCGCGGTCAGGAGCAGGAGTTGGTACGATACGAAAGTGTCAATGTATGATGAACCATATCCATAGGGGGCATATCCAATGACATCTCTGCCACGGCGGCTGGCCGACATTCGGTCGTTGTTTGAATCCCTGGATTGGGATGATCTTTCCCTCCAGGTGGAACGGGAGGCGCATGCCCGTTTGGCAATCGTGGGACCGGTCAATTCGGGCAAATCCACCCTGTTCAATCGTATCAAGGGCCGCCAGGTTTCCCCTGTCAAGGCTGTGCCGGGCACGACCAAGGAACTGGTGACGGAGGATCTGGGGCCTTTCGTGTTGGTGGACACGCCGGGGTTTGGAGAAGTCGGTGGCGTGGATCGGGCCGCCCTGGCCCGCACGGCTGCCGAGGAGGCCGACCTGGCCGTGTTAGTGCTCGATGGCGCCGCTGGGCTACGCCAGTCCGACTACGACTTGTACGAATCCCTTCGTGCCGCCGGGATCCCCTTGGTGGTGGCTCTGAACAAGAGTGATCTGATCAAACGAGACCTGGCCGAGGCCCAGGCCGACATCGAGGAAAAGCTGGGGGCGCCCATCATCCCGATATCTGCAAAAAAGGGAACCGGCGTTGGGGATCGGTTGATTCCCGCCATCGTCGAGGCGCACCCGTGGATGGCCGTTGCCCTGGGCCGTGCTCTGCCGGCCTATCGTCATCAGTTGAGTGAGCGGGTCGTGCGCAGTACTGCGGCGCTGACCGGGCTGATTGCCGCCGAACCGATTCCGGGATTGGATATCCCTATGCTGCTGGCTGCTCAAGTGCGGATGGTCCTGCGGATCGCGGCGATTTTTGGTGAGTCTCTCAGTGTGCAGCATGCCCGTGAACTGATATCCACTATTGCCGGTGGGGTGGCGCTCCGTTACCTGGCTGCCGAGTTGGGCAAACTGATCCCTGGGCCGGGCTGGTTGATCGCCGGTGGTGTGACCGGTGTTGGCACATTGGCGATTGGAGAAGTGGCCATTGCGTACTTCGAGAGCGGTAAACGTCTCTCCACGGCACAACTCCGCGAAAAATATCGCCGAATTCGCAAACGTAAATCCAAACCCTCTATCTCCTCCGAGAATCTGCCCTGAAAAGTGCGGGTGATAGGGCGCGGACAAACGCAGACATCCTGTCCGCACCTGGGAACGTAGACGCCCTCCTTTGAATGAACGCTCACCTCGCATCGTTATGCGGCGTTAACGAAATTGTAACCTCTCCAATCGAAGGTTGATGCTATAATGTTAAACACATTATTTAACACATTAGCGTTGTTGCACAATTTCATTACCCGACACACTTTTTCTGGGACGCAGATTAACGCAGAAAAACACAGATTTTCTTGG
>CAZXVB010000378.1:0-3090 GCA_964643875.1 uncultured Anaerolineales bacterium
CCGATTTCAATCGGGCGGCATCCGGTGCGTAACGCAAAGTGTCAACCAATGATGAGCCATCCCAATTTGAGCCGGCTAAAACCTCGGATAAAGTGCAAAATTACTGACAGTAACAGTTGCACAACAGGATAATTATCCCACCAGAAGGGCACTTTGTCCAGTGGACATTACTCCCCAAACGAAACGTGCGACGTACCTTGTTGAGGTATGTCGCACGTTTGAGGTAACTTAGTAGGCCCTGGCAAGGCTTACTGGTTTCGACGCCTGCCGGCGAGGCGTTTATTCGAAAGCGATACGACCATTCCGTACCACGACGTGCACCGCACTGCCCTCTCGGAAGCGACCTTCTAGCAAAGCCAACGCCAGAGGGTCTTGCACCTCCCGTTGGATGACGCGCTTGAGCGGACGAGCGCCATAGACTGGATCGTAGCCGGCCTCGGCCAGGTAGGCCCGCGCCTCATCGCTGATCTCCAACTCAATGCGACGCTCAGCTAACAGTTGACGCAGATGGCGCACCTGAATGTCCACGATCTGCTGTAAATCTTCCTTCGTCAAGCTGCGGAACAGAATGATCTCGTCTATCCGGTTCAGGAATTCCGGCCGGAAAGTGCGATCCAGTTCCTCCATCACCCGTTCACGGGCCGCAGCGATCCCCAACTCCTTGATCCATCGGCTGCCGATGTTGCTGGTCATAATGACAATCGTGTTGGTGAAATCCACCGTGCGCCCATGGCCGTCCGTCAGTCGGCCCTCGTCGAGCAACTGGAGCAAAGTGTTGAAGACCTCAATGTGTGCCTTCTCGATCTCGTCGAACAGCACCACGCTGTACGGCCGCCGCCGCACCGCCTCGGTCAACTGTCCGCCCTCATCGTAGCCCACGTAGCCGGGCGGAGCGCCGATCAAGCGGGAGACCGTGTGCCGCTCCTGATACTCGCTCATATCAATGCGCACCATAGCCTCTTCGGTATCGAAGAGAAACTCGGCCAAAGCACGCGCCAACTCGGTCTTACCCACCCCGGTCGGCCCCAGGAAGATGAAAGAGCCAATGGGGCGATTGGGGTCCTGCAAACCGGCCCGCGCCCGCCGCACCGCATTCGAGACCGCTCGCACCGCTTCCTCCTGGCCGACCACACGCTGGTGAAGGGACTCCTCCATTCGGAGCAGTTTCTCGACTTCTCCCTCCAAGAGTTTGGAAACCGGAATGCCGGTCCACTCAGAGACAACCTCCGCGATCTCCTCGGAACCAACCTCTTCCTTGAGCAGCGGATGTTCTCCCTGCTGCTCTCTCAGACGCTGTTCCTGCTCCTGAAGTTGTCGTTCTAACGCGGTCAGGGTCCCGTATTGCAATTCGGACGCTCGCGCATAATCAGCTGCCCGTTGCGCCTCCTCGATCTGGTGCCGCACGCGTTCGATCTCCTCTTTCGTCTCCTGAAGTGCCTGGATGGCGGCCTTTTCCTGTTCCCAACGGACACGCAAGGCAGCGCTCTGTTCCTGCAGATCCGCCAGTTCCTGCTCCAACTTGGCCCGTCGCTCCCTGCTGGCCTTGTCCTTTTCCTTCTTGAGGGCCTCCCGCTCAATTTCGAGCTGCATAATGCGCCGATCTACTTCATCCAATTCGGCCGGCTTGGAGTCAATCTCCATCCGCAACCGGGAGGCCGCCTCATCAATCAGATCAATCGCCTTGTCGGGCATATGTCGGTCGGCGATGTAACGTGCACCAAGGGTCGCCGCCGCGATGACGGCGCTATCCTGGATGCGCACACCGTGATGGACTTCGTAACGCTCTTTGAGGCCCCGCAGGATGCTGATAGTATCCTCAACCGATGGCTCATCCACGTACACCGGTTGGAAGCGCCGTTCCAACGCGGCGTCCTTCTCGATGTACTTACGGTACTCATCCAATGTGGTAGCCCCAATGGCATGCAACTCCCCTCGCGCCAACATCGGCTTGAGCATATTGCTGGCATCCATCGCGCCTTCCGCCGCGCCCGCCCCCACGATGGTGTGCAGTTCGTCTATGAAGAGAATCACCTCGCCAGCGGCCTCGGTCACCTCTTTCAGGACCGCCTTCAAGCGTTCCTCGAACTCGCCCCGGAACTTGGCCCCGGCGATCAAGGCTCCCATATCCAGCGCCACGATTCGCTTGTCCTTCAGCCCTTCCGGCACGTCCCCACGCACGATCCGTTGGGCCAGCCCTTCGACGATGGCCGTCTTGCCGACACCGGCATCTCCTACCAACACCGGGTTGTTCTTGGTACGACGGCTGAGAATCTGCATGACCCGGCGAATCTCATCGTCCCGTCCAATGACCGGGTCGAGCTTTCCATCGCGGGCCAGTTGTGTCAAATCGCGGCCATATTTCTCCAACGCCTGGAAGGTCGCCTCGGGAGTGGGGCTGGTGACCCGCTGGCTACCCCGCACAGCGGTCAACGCCCGCAGGATGGCGTCCTCGGTAATCCCATGCGCCGCCAGGAAGCGAGCTGCCTCGCCGCCACTGGCACCACTCAACGCCAGCAAAATGTGTTCCGTGCTAGTATAATCATCGCGCATACGCCGGGCGATCTTCTCCGCCTCTTCCAGCGTCCGTTGGGCATCCCGCGAAAGCCCCACCTGAGCCGCTCCGTACACTTTCGGCTTGCGCTGCAACGCGCCCTCCAGGGCCAGGGCCATCTCCGTGGGATTCCCCTCCAGCTTGAGAATGATCTGAGGAACAACGCCCTCGGATTGACGCAACAACGCCAGTAGCAGGTGTTCCGGTTCGATCTGGCTATGGCTGTATTCACCGGCCAACGACTGCGCGTTGACGATCGCTTCTTGTGCTTTTTGTGTAAACCGATTCAAATCCATAATTCCTTCCCCCCACTCTAAATATTTCAATTCGTGACTCGGCCCACGTAGTCGGCGGCCACACCATCATTCTACGGAACATACATTAGAGGAACGTTGGTATTTCATTGGATTTGTGTAAGAGCATGTCCGAGAAGCAGGATGACATCCCTATCCGGGCGTCCGCCTGTCCCTGTCACCACGCGGCTGGCCGTGGAAGGGGCTGTAGTGCAAGCCATCCTGGAAGCGATCATCGGCCAACAC
>CAZXVB010000379.1:0-3072 GCA_964643875.1 uncultured Anaerolineales bacterium
GGTCTCCTGACCGAGGCGCAGGGCTGCGGTCGGAGACCTCGCCCAACAGCGAACGGGTGGGGCAGCCTTTCCAGACGCTGGCAGGCTGGAAAGGCTGCCCCACGGCTCAGTCTTCCCAAGTACTGATGGTTGCATCCGCCGGCATCCCCGGCTTGAGAAGACCATCGGGGTTGGGGATCCGCACTTTGACGGCGAAGACCAGGTTGACGCGCTCCTCCTGCGTCTGCACGTTGCGCGGCGTGAACTCGGCCTCACCGGCAATGTAGACCACCTCGCCGGTAAAGACGCGCTCCGGGAAGGAGTCCACCCTGATTTCCACTTCTTGTCCTACGCGCACCTGTCCGATTTTGGTTTCGGGGATGTAGATCACCAGGGTAACCTCGTCCAGGTTGGCGATAGTCAGCAAAGGTGCTCCGGCAGTGGCCGTTTCTCCGACCTGAACGCTGCGGGCGGTCACGATGCCATCCATTGGGGCCGTCAAAGTCCGCTGGGCGATCTGGACGTCCAGCACACCCAGGGCGGCCTGGGCTTGCCGAACCTGCGCTTCGGCGACGGCGACTTCCTCCGGTGTGGGGCCGTTGAGCAACTGATCAAGGGCGGCCCGAGCTGCGTCCACCTGGGCCTCGGCCACGTGGGCTTGCATCTCGGCCGCATGCAGTTGGGCTTCCATCGTGAGCGGCTTGCCCCGCATTGCCAGGAGAGCAGCCAGGTAGTCCTGTGCGCCCTGTAACTTTGCCTCTGCCTGTTGCAAGGCGGCCCGGCTGGCCTCCAGTTGGAGGTCCCACGTGCGCTTTACGTCTCCTCCCTGGTCGGCGTAGACGCTGTGCAGTAATTCTGTCTCGGCCAGGTTGGCGCGGGCCATCTCCACTTCTTGTTCGGCCAGTTGGACCTGGGCGCGTGCCTCTGCGATCTGTACATCCAGGCTGAGTGGCTGGCTGATCGTTTCCCGTGCATTGATCACGGCCTGGCGTGCGCCTTCGAGTTGAGATTCTGCTTGAGAGAGGGCCGCTCGCCCGGCGGCGATTTCCTCTGCTCGCGCCCCAGCTACTACCAGGTCACGGTTGGCTTTGGCGGCTGCCAGTGCGGCCTGCGCTTCTCCCCGTTGGCTCTGAAGCACGGTGTCGTCCAGGCGGATTACCACGTCGCCGGCCCGCACGGTGTCCCCCCGATCTACATACATCTCAATGATTCGACCGGATACCTCGGACGCTACGGTGACCTCTTCACCTTCGATAAATCCAGAGGCAATGATGGCGTCCTCCGAGGTGGATTCTGCTTGGCAACCCATACACAATCCCAGCAACGATACTAGTGTCACAACGATCAATCCTTGCCACCAAGGGGGAAGGAATTGTTTCTCTGATGCATTCATTTCCTCGCTCCTTCTCCTGTTTCCCTCATTCATTCTGCATTGACAGATATCACCGCGTCAGCCGGCAGACCGGGACGGAGGGCGTGGTCGGGATTGGGAATTTCGATATCCACGGCAAATACCATATTCACTCGTTCCTCTTGCGTCTGGATGTTGCGGGGGGTGAATTCCGCCTCGTGTGCAATGGCGACCACGGTGCCCTCGAATGTTCGATCGGGGAAACTATCCACGTGTACGGCAACCGACTGACCGATGGAAACTTGCCCAAGCCGATCTTCCGGGATGTAGACGGTCAGGGTAACCTCGTCCAAGTCGCCCACCGTCATCATAGTGCCCCCCGGAGCGGCCAGTTCCCCGGTGTGGATGCTGCGTTCCAGCACGACTCCGCCAACCGGGGCGACGATGGTCTGTTTCTCCCGTAAGGCTAACAGCGATTCGAGTGCCGCCTGGGCTTGTTCGAGTTGGGCTTGCGCGATGGCAAGCTCTTCCTCCGTTGCGCCAGCGCGCAGGGCGTCCACTTGGGCCTGGGCCATCGCCACAGCCGCCGAGGCGGCGTGATATTGCGCTTCGGCGGCGTCCACCTGGGCGTTGAGTTCCTGGGGGTTGTTGCGCATTGCGTACAGCCGGTTCAACACTGCTTTGGCTCCGTCTAGTGCTGCCTGAGCGGAGTTGACCCCGACCCATGATTTCCAATACGCATTGGGGATTAGATTGACGCTCAGCGGCAATGTCGGCAGGGGGGGGCGGAGCGGCTCTGGGATATTCTCCAATTCCTCGCGGGCCTCTCGGAGCTCCTCTTTGCTGCTCAGGTAGTTGTCGTGGGCGATCTCGGCCGCGTCTTTCATCAGCGTGGCTTGTTGGAGTGCCGCCTCTGCCACGGCGACCTGTGCCCTGGCTTGGGCGATCTGGGCGTCCAATTCCTGGGGGTTGTCGCGGATGGTGATCATATCCTGCCAGGCCTGGTAGGCGCCATCTCGCGCTGCCTCGGCCTGGGCCAGAGCTGCCTCGGCCTGACGGATCTGCTCCGGGCGGGCGCCGGCTTGGGCCTGGGCCAGGACTGCCGCAGCGACATCCACAGCCGCCTGAGCGGCCTCGATCTGGGCGTCCAACAGGGTGGTGTCCAGTTGGACCAGCACCTGACCAGCCTCCACGTTGTCCCCTTCGTCTACGGACAGCATCGTCAGCCGCCCGCCGATCTCCGGGGCGATGGTTACTTCTTCGGCCTCGATGAAACCGGAGGCGGTCAGTGTTCCGGCTTCTGGGACGGCAATTTCCATTTGAGTCAATACCTCTTGCCAGGCGTCTGGGTGCGTGACGAAGTAGATGCCCGTCACTGCCAAAATAGCGACGACTACGACGATTACTATGATTGGTACGATCTTTTCTCGTTTCATACGTTCGCTCCTATTTTGTTGTTTTGTTACTACCTTGACAACGGCACATTGACCTCTTTGTTCGCCGGTAACTACTCAGGCTACTTCTGTTAGCGATTGAAATCGCCTCTGGAGGGCTGGCAGCCAAGCGCCCACCTGCGTGGACAGCCAGCTTTAGCTCCTCAGGCGCGGTTTCAACCGTCGGCCTGAACTCACTACCCGACATTTTGACCCTCCCGCAGGGTCAGAAGCGGTTGGGGAGCATTTTGTGTCCTGATGTGGGGCTATACATATGCAACTGACGTAATTTCAAACCTGCGGGAGGGT
>CAZXVB010000380.1:0-3071 GCA_964643875.1 uncultured Anaerolineales bacterium
AAACGAGTCAGGAAACGAGTCAGGAAACGAGTCAGGAAACGCTGGAAAACTGGCTTGATCAGATCACCGACGACGAGATCGCAACCGCTCGCCAACTTTCCCTGGTGCCCCTCAAAAGTACGATTCTCCATCACGGAGACCCCGGCGGCGCCACGGTGTACGACCATAAGGGCCAGGCGTACATTGATTGTACCGCCCAGGCGTGGACCCTCAACGTCGGTTATTGTCACCCCGATGTGATTGCCGCCATTGAGGCCCAAATGCGTCGCTTGACCCACGTCCGTTACGCCTATCCGACCATCCCCCGCCTCAAATTGATCCGTCGCCTGGCGACGATGTTTCCGGGCAGCCCTTACCAGGTGTGCCTGAATGTGCAGGGAGGTGGAGCAGCCAACGAGGCGGCAATGAAGCTGGCGATGATCAATAAGCCGGGGGCCGATATATTCCTGGTTGCCTCCCATGGATATCACGGTGCTTCACTGGCTACGCTCACAGCCAGCCAATACTTCCCGATGGTGACCCGCTTCCCCAGCTTTGGCCGGGCACACTTTGTCCGCTTTCCCTACCCGTACTGTTATCGGTGTCCGTTGGCGAAGGAACCGCGCACGTGTGGGCTGGCTTGCCTGGACCTGGTAGAACAAGCGATCCGCTCGGCCCATGGGGTGGTCGCCGGTTTGTTGATCGAACCGATGCAAGGGGCTGGCGGACAGGTGCCCACGCCACCGGGATACCTGGCCGGCTTGAAGGAACTCTGCCAACAGCACGATATCTTCCTGATTTTCGATGAGTGTCAAACGGCGTTTGGCAGGGTCGGTGTGATGAGCGCCGCCGAATACTATAACGTTGCACCGGATATGCTTGTGCTTTCCAAGGCCCTGGGAGGTGGACTCCCCATCGGGGCACTGCTGGCACGGAGTGACCTAGGCCTCAAGGGTTTTACCTCGGCGGAGGAGCATACGACTTTTGGGTCGGCCCCGCTTTCATTTGCCGCGGCCTTGGCCAACATTGCCGTCATCGAGCGGGAAGGGTTGTGTGAACGGTCACGCATTATGGGGGAGATGGTCACCGCTCGCCTGCGTCAGTTGCAGGAAGAAGTGGATATTATCGGGGATGTGCGTTGCCCAGGCCTGTTCATCGGCGTAGAATTGGTGGAGGATCGGGAAAGCAAAACCCCGGCGACCGAACGGGCTGCCGCTTTCGTGGAGCTGGCGAAACAGGCTGGCGTGCTCTTCGATGTCAGTATGCCGGAAATTGTCCGGGGCCGCTTGACGATGCGTAACGTGATCAAGATCAAGCCTCCCCTGACTATCACCGAGGAGGAGATGGAACAGGTGCTGGAGACTTTTACCTTCTGTGTGCAACAGGTGGCACAGATTCCCGCCTCGATGAAGCAAGACATTGTGCGCCAGATGATGGCTGAAGCGAACCTCGCATAGCCGGAGAGGAGAATCGTATGAGCGAATATATCATTGCCCACGATGTGGGAACCGGTGGAAACAAGGCTGTGTTGGTGGACACCGAGGGGCGGGTTCACGCCAGTGCGTTCATGCCTTATCCTATTCATTACCCGCGTCCCGATTGGGCTGAACAATCCCCAGAAGACTGGTGGCATGCAGTGGCGACAACGACCCGTCAAGTCATGGAGAAGGCCAACATCACCCCGGCCCAGGTTCTGGCGGTGACGCACACCACACAGATGTTAGGTATCCTACCTATGGGCCGGGATGGCCACCCCTTGCGGCCGGCTATCATCTGGTTGGATGGCCGAGCGCCGCACCAGGCCGAGCGTATTATGCGTAAATTTCTGGGACGGCGGAGCTTTGCCCTCGTTGCCGGGGCCGAGATTTCCGGCAAGGACGGCTTGCCAAAGTTGCTCTGGCTCAAGGAAAACGAAGCGCACGTTTATCAAAATATGACCTGTTTTTTGGATGTCAACGGCTACCTGACGTACCGGGCAACCGGCAAAATGGTCTTCGAGTGGTCTTGTGCGTCGGCGTTTGGACTGGATTTGAAGAAAAAAGATTGGTTGCGGTCTATCATTCGATACATCGGGTTGGATGTGAAGAAGTTCCCTCCCCTGGTGCGCTCCATCGATCAAGTGGGGGGGATGACGCCTGAGGCTGCTCGGGCTTGCGGCCTTCTGGAGGGGACACCCGTTTTTGGAGGGAGCGGGGACGCCCAGGCGGCAGCGGTCGGCGCTGGAGCAGTTGAGGAAGGAGATGGACACATCTACCTGGGAACCTCTGGATGGGTGGGGGTGGTGACGCGCCAAACCCCTACCGGTCGGCACGGTGTGGCAACCATTCACTCCGCCGATCCCGACAAAACGTTGCTGTTCGCGGAAATGGAAACGGCCGGCGCTTGCCTGAAATGGATCGCCGACGAGTTCTACCGCCACGAACAGGCCGACCCCAATGTGCCCAACGTGTATGCCTTGATGGACCGCGACGTGGAGACGATTCCCCCCGGCTCCGATTTCCTGATTTGCACACCGTGGATGTACGGAGAACGTTCCCCGGTCTCGGATACGTGGGTGCGTTCCACTTTCTTCAACCTGAGCGCAGACCATCGCCGTGAGCATCTCCTGCGCGCCGTCTATGAAGGCGTGGCCTATAACCTGCGTTGGATCATCCAGATCGTGGAACAGACCTTTGACTTCCCCATGCCGGTTTTGCGCGTCATCGGAGGGGGCGCACGGGGCGCTCCATGGATGCAAATCATCGCCGATGTGACCGGGCGGCGCGTAGAGACAGTGGCCCAGCCCCAGGAGGCCGGCGCCGTGGGCAATGCTCTGACAGCCGCCATCGGTCTGGGCTTTTATACAAACTTCGAGGCGCTCAAGGCGGTTATTCAGGTGGAGCGGGAATTCGACCCGCAGTCGGCCAACGCCGAGGTCTATGACCTGCTGTACCGTGCATACCGTCGCATCTACCGCGATCTTCGAGGACTGTACCGGGAGATCAATACGGTTCGCTTTCAAAGGAGCGAATAACTTGGTTTAAAGGTTACTTCTCAGGCTGACGGTTGAAACCGCGCCTGAGGAGCTAAAGCTGGCTGTCTACCTGCGTGGA
>CAZXVB010000381.1:0-3061 GCA_964643875.1 uncultured Anaerolineales bacterium
CGTGAACGCTCAACCACCTGTCATTCTGATTACCTCTCAGGCCCAGGCAGCTTTGGAAGCCGAGGTCGAGCGGACTGGATTGGCCGCGGACGTGGTCGGTGGCTTGCTCTTTGGCCGTCCTATAGACGAGACGCGTCGCCTGATCGTCGGTTCCGTCCGTCCCAGCCCGGAAGTCATGTTCGGCACCAAAGAGTTTTGCCTCGATCAATCTCGCACCTCCCGGCAACTCGACGAGG
Source organism: uncultured Anaerolineales bacterium (assembly GCA_964643875.1). Taxonomy (GTDB): domain Bacteria; phylum Chloroflexota; class Anaerolineae; order B4-G1; family B4-G1; genus CAZXVB01. The sequence goes on from CAZXVB010000381.1 coordinate 237, forward strand.
CCCGCCAGCAGGACCCGGAAGCACATTATTGCGGCGTCTGGTACATCCACCGCACCCCGGAGGCAGAACTGAACGACGAGGAATGGGTTCAGGCACAAGGGGTGTTGGAGGATCCGGATTATCGTTTTCAAGACCTGATTTGTTTAGTGCTGTGCTTTTATTTTGGAGAACTGAAAACTCACGCCTTTCACTTCACTCGTTACCACTCCGCGCGGGGGCAATTGCCGGAACCTGCCTCCATTGAAATCGTGTCTGGTGATCAAACACCGGCCACATCCCATCGAGCATCCTTCGATGAGGCGAGGGGAACAAATTGGTACCAGGTGCGCCAGGTTGCAGAACGGCTCAATCAGGAGTACCAACAATTGAAGACCAAGTATCACATCGAAGCTGCCCGTTCGGCTGATGGGCAAATGATCTTTCGGCTTGTTCCCCATAACCATCCCCGTGTGGCATTCTATCTGGCATGTCGAAGTGGTTTCCCTGCCACGCCGCCCGAAGCTTTTCTGTTGGCCGGTGGGGTTCGGCATCCACTGATCAGTGCTGCTCTGGCCGACTGGGAACCAGAACGTCACCTGGTGGAGATTGCTGACGACGTGATGAAGTGGTTGATTCTTTCACTCGACCAATACGTCGAGCGGGCAGAAGAGGCTATGAAGCAGGAGCAATATCGTCAGGCGGAGGACCTGCTGACGGTGGTGCTCTCCATTGATCCGCGTACGCCACGGGCGGCCCGTCTGTTGGCGCGGGTGCAAGCGCCGTTGCGAATGGTGACCAAATCAGCCGGAGGCTCTCAACTATGAGACGGTGCTTACCGGGAGGATAGAACGGTATGAAGAGTTATCGAAAAGAATTATGGTTTAACGTACCCGGCCGGCGGGCCTTCATCAACATCACCCGGCAGGTGGAAGACTGCGTTCGCGAGAGCGGCGTGCGGGAAGGGTTAGTGCTGGTCAATGCGATGCACATCACCGCCTCGGTCTTCATCAATGATGACGAGCCTGGCTTGCATCAGGACTACGAGGATTGGTTGGAGACGTTGGCCCCCCACGCTCCGATCTCTCGCTATCGCCATAACCGCACCGGGGAGGACAACGGAGATGCACATCTTAAGCGACAGGTGATGGGGCGGGAAGTCGTCGTGGCAATCACCGATGGACAACTCGACTTTGGCCCCTGGGAGCAAATCTTCTATGGCGAATTCGACGGGGGACGTCGCAAGCGGGTGTTGGTGAAGATCATCGGCGAATAGTATGGAAACGTGTTACTTACTCCTCAGGCCGACGGTTGAAACCGCGCCTGGCGAGCGGCTGTCCGGCCATCCACCTGCGTGGACAGGCGCGCCCACACAGGTGGACGCTTGGCTGCCAGCCCTCCAGAGGCGATTTCAATCGCTAACAGAAGTAGCCTGAGTAGATACGGAAGCGTGCATAAAGTGCACTACACATCAAAGGTGTGGTGCATTTCCATAGTACGGTACAGTATGATGGTGAAACGATGACAGTGTTTTCTGCTGAAGTGGACATTCTGGCGATCATTGGATTGCTCATTACATTGGCATATCTGGGCAGCAAGGCTGTTCAGCGGGTTGGGATTCCCCAGGTTGTGGGGTTCATTCTGGTTGGTGCGCTGTTAGGCCCCTCGTTTTTTAACATCGTGCCGATCTCAGTGTCCCATGAATTGGGGTTCATCAGTGAGATTGCACTGGGATTGATTGGCTTCGATATGGGGTCACATCTACGCTGGAACGAGTTGCGTCGGCTGGGGCGAAGTATCTTCTTCATCCTCATTGGGGAGGCGTTCGTGACCTTGTTTGTGGTGACCGGCGGCATCTACTTGCTGACCCATTCGCTCTACACGGCGCTCATCTTCGGCGCATTGGCTGCGGCGACTGCCCCTGCTGCTACGGTGGATGTGTTGGCCGAGTACCGCGCTAAGGGGCCATTGACAACGACTTTGTTGGCAGTCGTTGGAATGGATGACGCTCTGGCCTTGCTGCTCTTTAGTTTCGCTGTGGCCATCGCGGAATCTATGTTGGCCAACGGGAGTAATTTGACCCTGGCACACATCGTCGAGTTCCCACTCCAGGAGATCGGAGGAGCAATTTTGCTGGGGATAGCAATTGGCGTACCATTCCAATGGGCCTTGAATCGCTTGAAGGGAAGACACGCGGTGTGTGCATTCATTGTCGGCACAATATTCATAGTAGCCGGCTTAGCAAAATCGTTTCACGCTTCTCTGATTCTAGCAACGATGACGACAGGCCTGATCGTCGCCAACCTGAAAAGCGACAACAGCCAGTACGCTCACTGTGTGATTGAACGGGTCGGGCCGTTGGCATACACCCTGTTCTTCGTCTTGGTTGGAGCGCGGTTGCAAATCTCGTTGTTACCACAAATGGGTGGATTGGGAATCATGTATGTTCTGTTACGCAGCATTGGAAAGTTCAGTGGATCTTGGTTGGGCGGTTGGGTGGGAAAAGCCGCTCCTACCGTGCGGAACTATCTGGGGTTAGGACTGCTTTCCCAGGCGGGGGTAGCTATCGGATTGGCTCTTTCCATTGCCAGTCGGTTCGATGCATACGGTGATGCAGGCGTACAATTGGGAGACATGGTTATTAATATCATCACGGCCACCACGTTTGTAGTACAGATCGTGGGGCCGGTGATGGTCAAGTTTGCCATCACACAGGCGGGCGAGGTAGGGCGGGGAACGACAGCCGAGGAACCGTTACCCACTGAAAAGTGTTAGCAGGATCCTTGTCCGTATCATCGGGATGGTTCATCATTGGTTGACACTTTGCGTTACGCACCGGATGCCGCCCG
>CAZXVB010000382.1:0-3043 GCA_964643875.1 uncultured Anaerolineales bacterium
GTAACTACTACTCAGGCTGCTTCTGTTAGCGATTGAAATCGCCTCTGGAGGGCTGACAGCCAAGCGTCCACCTGCGTGGGCGCACCTGTCCACGCAGGTGGACAGCCAGCTTTAGCTCCTCAGGCGCGGTTTCAACCGTCGGCCTGAATAGTAACGCTTCATTTTCGCTGGATGGTGCGCTACCCTTCCGCAGGCTCCAAGCCTGCGGAAGGGTGCGTCGCTCCCTTGTGCTTGTGCTTGTGATTATAAGCATAAGCTGACTCTCCAACAAGTTGCTGAAATGGGCGCAATGGCCCAATGGCCACTGTGATTTTTTGACAAGGAGCAGGTTATTGTCTATACTGGTCGGGTGGGGGCGTTGGACGAAAGCGAGGCTGCCACGCTGGGCAGCAATGTCATCCCCTTCCCGGCTAGCCGCGATAAGTGGAGATACTCGGAGGCGTTCGGTGCGTAGATGGGGCCTCTTTTTATTGGCAATGTTGGCAATGAGCCTGACGATAGACCGACCGGTCACCGCGTGTGGTCCGGGCGATGGCCATATTGTAAAGATCCCCTTTGCCTCAACAGGGGCATTGGCTGACCTGGCGGCACAACTGGATGTGTGGGAAGTACACCGAGATCCACACTCCTCGGATTCCGGCTACATCGTAGCCTACATCTCGGCGACGGACGCCACGCGGTTGACGGCCTCTGGCATCACCTTCGAGGTATCGCCCCTCGACGCGGCATTGCCGGAGACGATCCCCGGCTTCCCGTGCTATCGCACGGTGGACGAAATCTATGCCCAGTTGAATCAATGGGCGCGAACCTACCCGGACCTCACCCAATTGCTCACTATTGGGCAGAGCTATGAAGGCCGGCCCTTACAAGTGATGCGGCTGACCAACGAGAATGGGGCGACCGGTATGTCCCCCAAGCCGATCTTTTTTCTGATGGCCAACATCCACGGGCGTGAGTTGATCACGCCAGAGACGGCCTTGGCCTTTATGCAATTCTTGTTGGAAAACTATGGCCTGGATCCGGACGTGACATGGCTGTTGGACGAGCACATCATCTACGTCTTGACGAGCGCCAACCCTGACGGTCACATCAGGAACGAGGCGGGGCAGCCCTGGGCCTACTGGCGCAAGAACACTCACCCTTATGGCTCATGCCCTCCCGATAGTTATGGCGTGGACCTCAACCGCAACTCCAGCTTTCATTGGGGCGGACCAGGCGCCAGCAGTAACTCTTGTAGCGATATCTATCGTGGGCCGTTTGCCATCTCCGAAAGTGAGACGATGAAACTGCAGAGTTTCCTTGCCGACATCTTCCCCGATCAACGTGGCCCCAATGATGCCGACCCCGCGCCGGACGACGCGACCGGTGTGTTCATCACCCTGCACAGCTACAGCAATCTGGTGCTCTGGCCATGGGGAGATACTTACACGCCGGCTCCAAACGCAGCCCAGTTACAGATGCTCGGCCGGCGGTTGGCCTCCTTCAACGATTATACACCCCAGCAAGCCAGTGGGCTGTATCTCACCAGCGGCACCACCGATGACTGGGTCTATGGCGAATTGGGAGTCGCTGCCTACACGTTCGAGATTGGGTCATACAGCGATGGCTTCTATCCGTCCTGTTCGCGTTACAACGCGCTGATTCAGCCGAACATTGCCGCGCTGCTCTACGCCGCCAAAGTCGCACGCACGCCTTACATAACCGCCTTTGGGCCGCATACTCAAAACGTCGTTGTGACACCAACTCACGCACTGATTGGGCAGCCCATCACTGTGCAAGCTACTCTCGATGACGGCGACAGTGTCAATGCCGGTCAGACGATTGTGACAGCGGAGGCCTATCTGGGGATGCCTCCGTGGGATGGTGGCCTCCCTACGTCGTTGTTCCCCGTAGATGGCGCTTTTGATGAGAGCAGGGAGGCTGTGCAAGGGCAAGTGACGACGGCGGGCCTGTCTCGTGGTCGTCATCTGGTTTACGTGCGGGGACAGGATGCCGATGGACTCTGGGGGCCGGTCTCCGCTGCCTTCGTGGAATTGTGGGACAGCGGTTTGACGTTATCTCCGTCGCTATCGCGTCGGAGTGGGCCGCCGGGTGCGACGGTTTCGCATCACCTGACGATGACCAACACCGGTATGCTTTCTACAACCGCGACGCTGACAGCTACGACAAGTGCATGGGCGGTGCAGATCGTTCCTACCCAGACGATTGTACCGGCCGGCAGCGCGGTCCCGATAACGGTTGCCGTGGCCATTCCCGCCAGTGGAACCTTGCTGCTGGCTGCGCCGAACGTTTTCACCGTGACGGCCAGGTCTCTGGGAACCATGGCGGTGCAAGCGCAAGCTGTACTGATTACTACTTTGCGAACAACGGAGACAAACATCTATTTACCCCTTGTTCTACGTATTCTATGATTGGGACAGCAACAGATGCACCCCTCGCGGTCACCCTGCGGGCAGGAGTAAGCTCTGCCCCCACTTGACATCGAACCGATTTTCAGTATTATATAGAACGTTGCTCCTCCAATCCACTTGTTATATGTCAGTCGTGATGTCAGATACTATACTTTCGCGGTTTTCCCTAAACGTCAAAGTGGTAAAACCAAGGCGAAGGAGCAAGCTTTCGCTGAAACGGAAAGCCAAGAGTGCCCAAAATTTCCGGGACCAGGGCTGCCATTGTCTGCCTCCGTGGAAAGTTTTGCTCTATTTTTCCACAGAGATCGTTTGATGGCAAGCCTCATCCCTTAAAAACTGCAAAAGGTTACTATTCAAGCCGACGGTTGAAACCGCGCCTGAGGAGCTAAAGCTGCCTGTCCCCCCGCGTGGACAGGCGCGCCGGCGCAGGTGGATGCTTGGCTGCCAGCCCTTCAGAGGCGATTTCAATCGCCAACAGAAGTAGCCTGAGTAGTTCTGCAAAAGTGTAGTTGATATTTACCTGCCTGGTTGTTGAGCGAACAGCCGAGTTAGGTAGTAGCTAAAAGAAAGGAGGTGCAGCTATCGAAAATTACCCAAGCTGGCAGATTGTGCCCATTCGACAAAAAATTGGC
>CAZXVB010000383.1:0-3038 GCA_964643875.1 uncultured Anaerolineales bacterium
AGGTTGCCATTTTCGATACCAAAACACTCGGTTTTTGAAGACAAATCCGCGCATAAATCGACTTTGAGTTCAACCTGCGGGAGGGTCTCCAACTCAGTTGAAACACACCCAAGTCAATACCCGAATTTCCCCATTACTATCTACCAGCCCTCCGCAGGTTTGAAACACGTGTATACTCCGCATCGGGGCACAAAGTGCCCTCAAACCGTCGAACTTGCGAGAGAGTGAAAGCGCCAGGTTTACGCACCGCCATCCCGCGGTCCGGCTACGGATGATAAGCTTCGCTCTTGTAACAACTCCGTAACCCGCTTGTAACCCTGCCCGGATGCGAACCCTATACAATGAAAGCGGAGAATGAGTATCACAGTGAGTGAGGATGAGTATCACAGTAAGCACATAGGAGAATACATTGACCGGGAGAAGTCTGAACCCTACAGCAGCTACAGTGAGAGAAAACCTGCGCATTGGCATGCGGATGGCACGGGCTGGGTATCGTGCAGAGGCCGAAATGGCTTTTCAAGAAGCTTTGTCACAAGACCCAACCAACGAGACAGCTCTTTTGTGGTTAGGGTATCTGTCCGAAGAATATAAAGCCAGCCTCAAGTACATCTCGCGCGCTCTGGAATTTCATCCCCAAAGTGCTCGGGCTTACACTGCGCTCCAATGGGCCTGGCGGCGGGCTGCCGGGGCAACATATGCCTCCTCTCCTCCTGTTTCCATTTCTTCCAGATGGCAAACTAATCATAGGGATCCTCCCACCAACCAAGTTCTCCACAATCCATCCAGTGTGCGTCCCCGACCGATGTACACATTTGCCCCGCTGGTGACAATCGCTTGCTTGATACTGATCATCATTGGATGGACTGTCGGCATAGCGTTTCTTCCTCACCTGCCGGCTATCTCAGCAAGAGGGTTCAGTAGCTCCTCTCCACCAATGCCGGTCAATCTACCGGCGGAGCCTACCCCTCCAAATGGCGAATCACTGGCGCGACAAGCAGCGGCTTCGATGATGCTGCCTCCATTGACCACCACACCAACGCCCACGCCAACCCCCCATCCTGACACAACAGGAATACCCGCGCCCACATCAACACCGACAATCACCCCCTCACCGACGATGCTCCCGATTGGCGCTGAAATGGTCGTGCCGGAACCCTTTCCGATTCCCGGCCCACGGCAATACGTTCCTTCTACCACCTTGATGATCCCTACACCGGTACAACCGGTCCCGGTCGCCGCCGATGCCGTCAACATCGTCGTACTGGGCAGCGACAAGCGGGACGATTGGACTGAGTGGCACACCGATGTCGTCCAGGTCGTCTCCATACAGCGGAATCGAGGTGTAGTGTCGGTTATCTCTGTTCCTCGAGACCTGTACGTCTACATCCCCGGCATGTGGATGAGCCGGATCAATTTCGCCGATTATTACGGAGAAGCGTATGGCTACGAGGGCGGCGGCCCGGCCCTAGTACGTGACACATTGCTTTACAATCTGGGCATCCGGATGGATCATTACGTACGCACTAACTTCGATGGGTTGATCGGCATCGTAGATACAATGGGGGGAGTGGATATTCCAGTCCATTGCTACCTCAGCGACTACTGGCCGTATCCAGATGATAATGGCGTGTACCCTATTTTAGAAATGCAACCAGGTATCCAGCATATGGATGGCGAGACAGCCCTATGGTATGCTCGTTCTCGAAAGACAACCAGTGTATTCTCCCGCGAGCGACGACAGCAGCAAGTGTTACAGGCCATATGGCACAAGGCGAGAGACGCCGGTATGCTCACCCGCGCCCCCACCCTATGGCGACAAGGACAGGAAATGGTTCAAACCGACCTGAACATCGGGGAAATCCTCGATCTGGCGCGGTTGGCTTTGACCCTGGATGACCGCAATGTGCGTTTCTACAACATCGGTGCCGACGTAGTGACTCCCTGGACCACACCGTACGGGGGAGCAGTCTTCCTTCCGCAGTGGGAGAAGATCAAACCGATTATTGCGGAAGCTATGGCTCCTCCCAAAAAAGCCCGTCTGAACCGCACCTATATGACCGTCGAAGTGTGGAACGGAACCCCCAATGAAGGATGGGGTTGGTTGGCTGCAGACCGTCTCTACCGGGCAGGGTTCCCAGCATACGTTTCCGAGGCGGATCGAACAGACTATGAGCATACACAACTGATCATTTTTAGCTCCAGTCTCAAGGGCAGCGGGGCCGATCACTTGCAAGAGCTTTTTGGCCTCTCCGATGAACAGGTGATTCATCAACCAGACAAATCATCTCCTTACGGTTTCCGCCTGATCCTCGGTAGCGACTATCAAACCTGTCCCTATTCTCAATAGGAATATCCAGCGTCGGCCAGAATCGCCACTGTACCTTGGAGGTATAGCGCAAGTGGGTTGGGGCTACGACAGAGCGCTCAGTTGAAGTTAACGGGAAGGCGTGTTATAATAAAACAAATCCAACAGAATGATGGGGATGGTTCACAATCGGCTTACATTTCTCACCGCGAAGGGCGCAAATAGCGCAGAGATTTTCAGTTTTCGCGCCCTCGGCATATTCAGCGGTGAGAAAAAACAGCCGGATTTTTCGATGTGACCGAAAGTGTAAACCGGATTTCAGCCCGTAATTGAACCATCCCGAATGGTGGCGTATTTAAGGAGCAAAAACATGTGGAGACCTGGCATTTGGGAATTAGTGATTCTGCTCATCATCGTTCTGCTTGTCTTTGGGGTAGGACGATTGGGGCAATTGGGGAAAGACTTGGGAGAGGGCATCCGAGAATTTCGGAAAGGCATCGCCAGCGACGAACCTCCTGCCGACGAACCGGAAGAAAAATAGGAACAGTACACACAACAAGGTGTTCGACTCACACCGGTAAGCTACCGGTAAGCTAGGGGCCCTCGCATCCATCTCAGCCATAGCCGAACTGAGCCTATGCATCAACAAGGCCTGGATGAACTCCAGGCCTTGTTGATATGGGTGCGTTTCATTTCAGTTGGAAAGTGGACAACCCTCCCGCAGGTTGCCATT
>CAZXVB010000384.1:0-3027 GCA_964643875.1 uncultured Anaerolineales bacterium
CATCAGGGCACAAAATGCCCCCAAACCGCTTCTGAACCTGCGGGAGGGTCAAAATATCGAGTGATCGGTAACCCTCCCGCAGGTTTGAAATTACGGGAGGGTCAAAATGTCGAGTAGTGAGATACGGGTCAACGTTGAACGAGGCGCTCGATCCCCCACAGGATTCCCCACAGGAGAAACAAGACACCCGCCCCGCTCAACAGACACATCCCGCCCAGCACGGCCGCGCCGCGTCCGTAGACTAGCCAGATCGTCAGGCCGCCGACGACCACCAGAAACGCGATCACGACGCCAAACAAACGGTTCTGCTCTCGCCGACGGCGGGCACGCGGGTCATCTGGACGGAGTGGTTCCCCATCGTTCATGTCACACGCCTCATCGCTGTATGGCGGCCCTCCATCGTTGTCCTCTGATGACACCGCCACCACAGCCACATCACCTGGGCGGCCAACCCAAGGGAAAACCCAATCGCCCCCACGTACAACCCCGCAAACTGTCCCAGCCACACCCCAGCCCCCAACACCAATCCATCCACCAGCAGAAAGGCAACCACCGATTCGGTGATCACGCGGGTGCGAAGGTCGTGGACAGCATTTCCCTGATACCAGCTTTGGAAAGCTGTCAAGGCGGGCAGAGGCAACATCAACCACAGCCCCTGAGTTGCCAATGCCGCCAGTGGTTGACTCAAGGCGGATATTTCCCCAAACCAGATGGATGCCAAAGGAGTTCCCAGAATGATGAGCAACAACCCGGAGGTTCCCACCGCCAACCCAACCGCGAAACGCCATAAGTTCTGCCTGGCTCTCGGCATATCCAGCAGGGCAATTACCACTTCATTGTAGGCATAACTCAAGCTACGCAACAGAAAAACGAACCCCGATGCGACGGACCAGACTGCCAGGGACTCAATGGCGGCGGGCATACGGCTCAATGCGGCACTGACCAACGGCTGGACAAGCATGTTGAGCAACGAAGTCAGGGCCAGGGGGGTATAGAAACTGGCGAAAGAGGAGAGCGTGACCGGTTGATCCACCGGTGCAGCCTGGCGAAGTTGACCTTGCAGGATCGGTCGCACCCGCAGCCCAATGTAGGCCGCCTCACTGACGACGCCAGTCGCAATGGCCGCCGTCGCGACAACGATGCCGGGGATCGTTCCCCACAGGTATCCCACTCCTAACACCAGGCTATCGGCAGCTAGACGCACAACTGTCCCGCGACCGACGACCTGCGAGTGTCCAAAGCGGATTAACACCCCTTGATGAAAACGCCGATAGGCGATGGCCCACGTCCAAGGGATCATGATGATTATGCCGATCCGCCCTGGCTCAACAATTTCCGGTGGCGCGCCGATCAGCCCCACGACCACGAAATTGTACAGCGGAGTGAGGGCAATCGCCATGTGGAGCGCTGTCAGGATACCACCAGCCCACATCATGAACCGCCGCACCCACCAGTAGGAGTGCCAATCCTTACTCAGGGCGGTAGAGGCAGAAAGGAGCATGATGATCGGCGATTCGATGATCAGTGCAAGCGGCCAGATGATGCCCCCCCAGGCCGCCAACGTGATCTCTGGATGAGCCAGGCGGGCCACTACGGCGCTCATCAACGGCCCCTCGGCAGCCATCAACAGCCAACTGGCCGCCAGGGGCCACCACGTTTCCACGATCCGTCGCATCGACAGCGGCGCTTCCGAAGGAGGCGAAGGGGGCGAGGAATACAAGGAGGTTTCTACGATTTCGGCCATAGGTGCATGTTCCTCGATAACATAGCAACATTATACCTCAAAAGCGGCAAACCGTCACTTGGACGCTTCGCCCATCGAGTGGTATAATGTGCCAAACATTGGTATTTTAAGTTGGTAGTAGCGGCTTCCACCGTCCTGATAGCTCCAAGCGGCTGAAGCCACCAGCCTAACACCCTGGTTTTTGTTGTCAACGTGGATTCGTGGGGTAAGCCAGCCTCCCGCAGGTTCATACAGGCTTGGCCATCCTGCGGGAGGCTCGTCCCTACCCATCGAATCCGTGTAGGGTCGGTTTTTGTTGTCTACATTGACGGATGCTACAGATTTTCGCGGATTTTCGGCGATTCAACGGCTTTCGTAATAGAGGGAGTAGAGGAGTTATGTAATGAAACGAGCAGTCAGTGTTAGCTTGGGCAGTTCTGTCCGAGACAAGAAAGTCGTGGTAAATCTACAGGGGCAGGAGATCAGCGTCGAACGCATCGGCAACGATGGGGATGTGGAAAAGACCCGGCGGATGTTCACCGAACTGGATGGACAGGTGGATGCGCTAGGCGTGGGGGGAGTAGACCTCTATCTCCGCCTTGGGGAGCGGGAGTATCCATTGCGAGCGGCCTTGAAGTTGGTCGCCGACGTCCATCAGACGCCGGTGGTGGATGGCCGGGGGTTGAAACATACATTGGAACGACGGGTATTCGAGCTGGCTGCCCCACAACTAGGGGGGATACCGCATTTTCGGCGGGCATTCGTGCCGGTGACGGTAGACCGAATTGGGTTGGCCGAAGCGGTAAACGAGGTCAGCGACGAGATCATCCTGGGGGATTTTATGATCGCCCTGGGACTGCCCATTCCCATCCGGGGAATCCAGGCCTACTACCGGGTCGCCCGCACTCTCTTCCCCATCGTCAGCTATTTCCCGATGAGCCTGTTGTTCTACGGCAGCGGGGGGAGTGAGCACGAAGCGAAATACGAGCGCTACTTTCAGGAAGCCGATTTGATCGCCGGCGATTTCCTCTTTATGCGCAAATACCTGCCGATGGACCTCTCCGGCAAGACGGTCATCACCAACACGACCACCGAGTCGAACATCGAATTGCTGCGGGAGCGGGGGGTACGGCAGGTTATCACCACCACACCACGTTACGAGGGCCGTTCCTTTGGAACGAATATGATGGAGGCAATGTTGACCGCTTTCGCCGGTCTGGGCCGTGTGCTGACTGACGACGAGTTGAACGGCCTGATTGACGATCTGAACTTGCGCCCCAGCGTCCAACGCCTGAACGAGGATA
>CAZXVB010000385.1:0-3013 GCA_964643875.1 uncultured Anaerolineales bacterium
AGGCGTCCTCATCCTGCGGGAGGCTCGTCCCTACCCCTCGAATCCGTGTAGAGCCCAAAAACTTTTCTCGAAAGCAATGTTCCGTTGTGTGGGCCGCCCCCAGGACACTGTCTCGATCGTTTGGCGTGAGAATTGAACATCCCCGACAAAACACGCCGGTCACAGACCGGCTTGGAGCGGTGGATTGCGGCCCCCGGGACCCTGCAGTTCGGCAAGGTCTCTGACCGCAGTCGGAAATGGGTGGCCGAGGGCATTGCCCTCGGCTAACCTGGAAAGACCGGCCCGGGGGCTTCGGTCGGAGACCTCGCCCAACGGGTAGGGGGTGTTTCTGGGAACGCGGTCGTCTCAGCCGCATAGTTGGCGAGACGCCGGTACACCCCGGACAGTGGCAAGCCGTCCACGAATCGTTCTCTCCAAAATAGCGTCGCTTTTGGGAGCGTGAGAGAAATGGTAAAATATGGAGCGGCAAATCGGCTCAAGGCCGACTCGAGTAACGCGAGTGAGCGAGTGGGTGAGTGAGTGAGCGAGCGAGCGAGCGACGAGAAGGCGTAACAAGAAGACGAGAGAATACAGATAGGAGATGTCATTTTGGACAAAATTTTCTACCCCGAAAGTATCGCTGTCATTGGTGTATCGGAACGACCCGACAATCTAGCGGCCGGCATTGTTGGAAATTTGCAGCGGTTTGGGTATGCAGGGCCTATCTATGCGGTGGGACGACAGCCTGGAATGCGGGATGATATCCCGATTCTCCCCTCGGTCGAGGCGTTACCGGAGGCGGTAGACCTGGCGGTGATTTTGACCCCTGCAGCAACGGTTCCTGACTTGATGGATGCCTGTGGTCGGAAAGGCATTCGGCGAGCCGTGATCGAATCCGGCGGCTTTTCCGAATTCTCCGAAGCGGGGCGGGCGCTGGAAAAACAGGTCCGCACCGTCGCCCGCCGCTGGGGAATACGCTTTGTAGGGCCAAATTGCATCAGTGTGATTAACACGGAGACGGGCCTCTGTCTGCCGTTCACTTACCTTGACCCTGCAGCTCTCCGGCGTGGGCCGGTATCCGTCCTGGCCCAGAGCGGCGGCGTCTCCATCACCTATGCCCTATTGTTGAGTGAGGCAGGGCTGGGAGTAAACAAGGTCGTCAGTATGGGGAACAAAGCCGATCTGGACGAAGTGGATTATCTGACGTATCTATTGGACGACCCTGGGACCGAGATCATCTGCCTGTACCTGGAGAGTATGGAGGCCGGGCGCCGATTGTTGGAACTGGCGTCGGCTTCACCCAAGCCGGTCATAGTGCAGAAGGTAAACCGGACGAGCGCCAGCACACAGATCGCCCTGTCCCACACGGCCGCTCTGGCCAATGACGACCGGATCGTGGATGCGGCGCTTCGACAGGCCGGTGTGGCGCGAGCTGTCAGCTTCGACGACGGAGTCCGATTGGCGCAGGGGTTTACTCTGCCCCCGGTGCGCGGGCGTGATCTGCTGGTCATCTCGCGTTCCGGTGGGCATGCCGTGGTGGCCGCCGATGCCGCCGATGCCGCCGGGTTCCGCCTGATGCCCATTCCGCAGGATTTCGCCGATCACGTTCGGCAATCCTTCCGGGCCGACGTGATCGCACCGACCAACCCGTTGGATCTAGGGACGGTGTTCGACTTCACGGTTTACGCCCAGATCACCGAAGAGGCTTTGCACCGCCTGGACCCCGCCGCCCTGCTTCTGATCCACACTTACAGCGCCGGTAGTGAGGGGGAGATATCACGCCGTATGGCCCGGCGGATCGGTGAATTGATCCAGGCCCTGAACAAGCCCATAGCCCTGTGTGCCTTTTCCCAACAGGACGAGATAGAGCGGTTGAAGGCACATACCACAGCCCCGGTCTTCACTGAGATAGAAGCAGCCGTGCGGGCGCTGGCAGCCTCTCGCGAACGCTACGCTCGCTCATCCGTGCTCGTTCCTCTGCCTCCGCCGCCCAAGGAACGCCCCCACGAGGTGGAAGGGGTGTTGAAGTACAGCGGCGTGCTGACGACAGATCTATCTCTGGGATTATGCGCGGCCTACGGCGTGCCCACCGACGAATGGGCCGTGGTTGAGGACATGGATGGTGCGGCATTGGTCGCTGCGGCCTTGGGGTATCCAGTGGTGCTCAAGCTGCTCGCCCCGGCGGTGATCCACAAGTCCGATCTGGGCGGGGTTATGCTGAACATCGCCGACCGGAAAGCATTGCAGCAGGCATTCGTCGCCCTGACGGAGCAGTTGGCGTTGGAGATGCAGGATGGCTATCGCGGCGTACTGGTCCAGCGCATGTTCTCCGGCGGACGGGAGGTGATTCTGGGTGGCAAGCGAGACCCCAGTTTCGGGCCGGTCGTCATGTTCGGGCTGGGTGGCATCTATGTGGAGACGTTCGACGATGTGGCCTTCCGGCTGGCGCCGTTGAGTCGGGCCGAGGCCGAGGAGATGATCGCCGAGGTGCGCGGAAGCCGCCTGCTCTATGGGATACGGGGGCAGCCGCCGGCCGACGTGGAAGCTCTGGTGACGGCCCTACTGGCAGTTTCGGATTTGATGGTGGCGTGTCCCGAAGTGGTCGAAGTGGACATCAATCCCTTGTTGGTCTTCGCAGAAGGCGCGGTGGCTGTGGATGCGCGGGTCGTCGTTCGACAGTAGCACGAATCAGCCATCGCGCCGGTGTTTCTATGCCAATTAGCGGGTGCGGGTGACCTTCTGAAGCCCCTCAGGGTGGTCCGGATCGCAGCCCTTGAGCACCGTCAGGGGGAAAGCAAACATCTGGCCGGAAACGACCGCCACGATGGGGGACAACCATTCCATCATATCGGTCGGCAGCGGTGATGGCGTCGTGGCAATGGATAGCAGCTCCTCCCGGTTCGAGATGATCAACAGCTTGACCCCTCGCGATTGAAGCTCCAACGCGAAGGAGCGCATCGTGGGGAACATCTGGCCGGCAGGGGCGATTACCATCGCTGGAAAACCGCTGCCGATCACGGCAATCGGCCCGTGC
>CAZXVB010000386.1:0-3013 GCA_964643875.1 uncultured Anaerolineales bacterium
CGTCCTCATCCTGCGGGAGGCTCGTCCCTACCCCTCGAATCCGTGTAGAGCCAAAAAGGAGTGTGAAGAGATGACGGTGTTTAATGGTCAAAGGCTGGACAATCGCGTGTTCAAACTGGATATCGAGCGCATGCGCACCGGCTGGTACTCCGACAAATACTTCGAGAACGTCTACCAGATGCTCACCCGCTTGGCCCAGTCAGGCTATCAATATGACGGTCAGTTTCCCCGCCCAATTGGGATAGAGGACCACTCTATAGATATCGGAAACATGGTCGTCGAGATGCAGATCTTCACCCGCCGCAAAGGGCCTACCGTGGTAGTCGGCGTGGACAAGGCGCTGACGATGTTGCGCCACTGCACAGGATATTTCGACGCCCAAAACCGTTTTGTGGAAACAGCAGACCAGTTGGAGGTGTGGGCTGTCCACGATGGCGCGGTCGTCCACTACCCTCCGCGTGGGAACAGCAGCGATGGGGATCCGCGTTTCGTCCAGCCGGTGATGCGCGTCCGCGGGCGATATCGGGACTTTGCACTGTTGGAAACGCCGATCCTGGGTGTGCTGAGCCGGGGTAGCCGGATAGCCACCAACGTGTACCGAACGTTGGTAGCCGCCCGGGGCAAACCGGTGCTCTTCTTCCCGGCCCGCTTCGATGCCCACGAGGTACAAGCCGCCGATGGATACGCCTATGACATCGCCGTCAAGCGCTTCAACCACGATTATGGCCAACACACGCCATCCATGGTCTCCACCGATGCCCAGGGGGACTATTGGGGAGGGCGGGGAGGTGGAACGGTGCCCCACGCCGTCATCGCATGTTTCCTGGGAGATACGGCCGCTGCTATGGTGGCTTTCGCCTCCACCCTGCCGGTTGAAGTGCCGCGCATTGCCCTGGTGGATTTCAACAACGATAGTGTGCGCGACAGTTTGCGGACCCTCAAGGCGATGTTTGACCAGTATCGTCATTTGATTGAGGCGGGCCAGGAGGAAGAGGCACGCAAATATGTGTTGTTCGGCGTGCGGCTGGATACCTCCGGGTCAGTGCGAGATGTCAATGTGCCCCCGCTGGGCGAGCCAAAACTCGATCTGGGGGTCAACCCGCGCCTGGTATTTACCGTGCGAAGGGCATTGGATCACGCCTGGGAAAGCTGGGACGACGTTCCCTCCACCTGGCAGGAACGAGCACAGGCGTATTGCCGCAACGTCAAAATCGTCGTTTCCGGAGGATTCAATCCGGAGAAGATTCAACTCTTCGAACGGCTGGAAGTGCCGGCCGACTACTACGGCGTGGGGTCTTCCCTGATGTCCAACGACACCGCGATGGGGACGAACACCGATTTCACTGCCGACGTGGTACGCATTCGAGTCGGGGGCCAGTGGATAGATATGGCCAAGATAGGTCGAGCGCCGTGTGACAATCCAGAGTTGGAGCGGGTAGAGTGGAAGTGAGCCTTAAGTGAACCTCACCAGCGCTTTCGTGGGGACGTGCGACGCACTTCGGAGGTGCGCCGCACGTTAGCCCGTTAGCTCTGGCGCATTGAAGAGATCGCCTGATCACAGAGGTTTAGAGCGAAATGCCCTTCCCGAAGGGATCAGCCCACATCGTCAAAGCAGCGGCCAATTCGGGGTGCTCCTGAGCCGCCTCTTTAAGGGGAATCCCTTGCATAGCGGCTTCTATAGCCTGACGAAATGCCTTGCCGCCGGCGATGGGACCGTCAGGGTGAGCGTGAATGCCACCGCCGGAGCCGATGACGATATCCGGCCCCAGGTCCTGGATCACCTTGGGGACCATCGAAGGCGTGATACCGCCGGAGGCCATCGGAAAAGTCGGTTTGATCTGGTAGAGAGGGAAAGCCAAATTGCGTGCTACCTGGACGAACCTGTCCTTGAGGACCGGCGCTTTACCGTAAGGAGCGGGGAAGACAACGATGTCGGCCCCGGCCAGACGGGGGAGTTTACCCAGCACCAGGTGAGAACTGACCCCATGGTAAGGCGACATGTAGTACGCACCGGCCACGTCCATATGTCCCAGGATAGGCACGTCAATGGCTGGGTCTTCTGCCAAGGCCCGCAGGACGGGGAAACCGGTCGCCAGGTAGTTGACCATAATGGCGTTGCACCCCAGTTCGACCGCCCGGCGGGCATTCTCGAACACTTGAGGCACTTCGTCGGTGACATTAACGGTGTACAGGGTATGCTCGCCGGTCTCCTCGTAGACCTGACGTTCGGCCTCCATATAGAGTTTGACACGGGCCTGCACCTTGTTGAATGAGGCATTGGCCAACAACTCGTCATCCTTGATGATGTCGCACCCTCCCAACGCCGCCGCCCGGAACAATTCCACCCCCACTTCGGGCGTGTAACCGGTACATGGCTTGATCATATTGTTCAACAACGGCCGGCCATACACCCCCAGCAACTCCCGCACTCCTTGAATACCAAACTTTGGCCCCTGAAAACCGGCCACGAATTGGCGCGGAAAGCGCATATCCAACACCTTGATGCGTCCACCCATCGAGATATTGCCCACCACAGTAGTCAGCAACATCGGGATTTGAGCGCCGATGTTGACCCACGGAAAGGCGATCTGGATGATATAGTTGCGGATCTCGACGTGGTTGGGAACGGCAAACTCGAAATCGGGGACTTCATAGACGCCGATCACTTTTGCAACGTGTTTACAACGGACTTCCGGCGTTTCGCCCGGCACGGGGACCCACGTGCCGGTGGACTGTTCGATGGCCAGAGCTGGGGCCAGCCGGGGGATCGGTACGTTGGCCGGGAATGAGGCCAGATACGTGCCGATCAAATATTCATCGTAATCCACGCCGTCGGGTAAAGCGAGGGGCAATGCGAGGATGTCCATCTCGTTCATCAAAGAGCTCCTTTCTACTTTAGCAATTGAAATCGCCTCTGGAGGGCTTGCAGCCAAGCGTCTACCTGCGTGGGCGCGCCTTTCCACGCAGGTAGACAGCCAGCTTTAGCTCCTCAGGCGCGGTTTCAACCGTCAGC
>CAZXVB010000387.1:0-2966 GCA_964643875.1 uncultured Anaerolineales bacterium
CCTGGGCTTTCATTTGCGCGGGTGGTCGTGGTGGCGACCATTGATGACTCCTTACTCAACTGATAGATGCGCCCCACTTCCTCCCCCAACTAATAGATGCGCCCTGGCTTACCCCACGAATCCACGTTGACCCGCGTCGGCTTGGGATGTTACGATGGGGGAGAAGAGCATGTCCGAAAAATCGCTCCCGTAGCCGTGCATCCCCATACGCGGCGGATAGCATAGGGATGCCATTCTGCTTTTCGGAGTTCTACTCAGCCGCTCCTTTTTACGCTACGGTCTGATCGAATGAGACCAACCCCAGTGAATCGAAATAAGGGAGGAAAGATGTCGCAAAACGATGTTGCTTGTCGCTCTGATCGTATCCATCCACGTCTCTCAGTGTTGACAGAGTCGCAGATTGAATGGATCCACACAGTTTCGTTGGATATATTGGCCTCGGTGGGAGTGCGGGTAGACTCGGAAAAGGCCCGTCGGGTGTTGGCCCGTGGGATCGGGGCGACCGCTGTGGACGGGGACCGGGTGCGCATTCCGCCCGAAATCGTCTCCTGGGCCATCGAGGCAGCCCCTGCGAGCGTGGCACTCTATGACCGCCTGGGACAGCCTGCCTTCACCCTGGGTCCCGGTCAGGATCAGACCCGCTTTGGTATCGGTGTGACTACTCTATTCTACCAGGATCCGTTGACGGATGAGTTGACGCCGTTTGCCCGGTCGCATATGGCGGCGTTGGTCCGGCTGGGAGATCATTTGCCCCACTACGACGTGATCTCTACGGTGGGGGTCGTGCAAGACGTCCCGCCTGAAGACAGCGACTTGTATGGAACTTTGGACATGGTGGCCAACACGACCAAGCCCCTTGTCCTTCTGGTCTCTGAGGAAAAACGCTTCCCGTTGGTGCTCGATATGCTGGAGTCCCTGACGGGCGATCTGGCTACGCAGCCGTTTGTGATTCCCTACTTCAACCCGGTGACCCCGTTGATCATCAACGCAGGGACGTCTGACAAGATGTTTGCCGCCATCGAGCGGGGGCTTCCGTTCATCTATTCCAACTATGGTATGGCGGGGATGTCTACTCCCATCACGCCAGGCGGGGCCTGGGCGTTGTTGAACGCGGAATTGCTGGCCGGTTTGGTGTTGAGCCAGCTCATCCGGGAGGGGACTCCGGTGATTTTGGGTATCCTGCCGGCGTATTTCGATATGAAGACGATGGTCAATTTCTACGATCCTTACAGCCTGCTGCTCAACCTGGCCTGTGCTGAGTTGATGGCTCACTATGGCCTGCCGCACTGTGGCACGTCGGGGAGCGGTAGGGGGTGGGGGCCGGACCTGTTGGCGGCGGAGGCCTATTGGATGAATCACCTTTCCAGTTGTATGGGGAAGGTGGGGCTATCGCCGTTCGTAGGCGATACGCTGACTTCGAAGGCGTTCTCGCCGGTCAACGTGGTTTTCGTCCACGAGATCATCGCCCAAACCCGCCGGTTCGTGCAGGGGTTCCTGCTGGATGAGGCTGCGTCCTGCCTGAAGGAGATCGCCGCCGTCGGCCCTGGAGGTAACTTTCTGACGGCACCCAGTACCCTCCGCTCGTATCGAAATGCGTATTACACCAGCTCGATCTATCCGCGCTGGAGCATGGAGATGTGGCAAAAAGATGGCTGTCCACGGGCGGAAGCGGTCTTGCGAGAGCACACGCTCCAGTTGCCGGAGGAGTCGGCAGCGCCCCCGGACCAGGCAGATTTGGTGGCCCGTGGGGAAGCGTTCATCCGCCGTACCACCTAGAGCACGCCATGACATTTATCACGCAACGGCCTCACGCGGTGCGCCAGGCCAGGGGGGATTGGTTGCGCACTGCGACGATCTCCGCCATAATCGCCAGGGCGATCTCGGCTGGCGCTCGACCGCCCAGGTTGAGGCCTATCGGCCCATGGATCCGTTCCAGGTCAGTGTCATCGAAACCCATTTCGCGCAGGGCAGCTTTACGCCGGGCCTGGGTGCGGCGCGATCCCAACAGGCCGATGTAGGCCGCCCGACTGCGCAGGGCGATCTCCAACGCCGGCAGGTCGAACTTGGGGTCGTGGGTCAGCACAACGATGTGGTGTTGCGGCCCCAACGATTCGGCCTGGAGCGCTTCCTGCGGCCAGGCGACCGTGAGATCGTCCACCGTGGGGAATCGTTCCCGTGTGGCGAACGTCCGCCGCGCGTCCACCACTTGTACGCGGAACCCGACCATCTGGGCCAGGCGGACCAATGGCACGGCGATGTGGACTGCTCCGACGATGACGAGGGTCGGAGGAGCACCAAAGACTTCGCCGAACACATCACCTTTCGCTGTCGAAAAGATGCGGGCGGCTGTTGGGTGGGAGAGCAGTTGCTGCCCGATTGCTGCCAATGACAGGTCTCCGTCGGTGCGGCCATCAGGCCAGGCCAGGAGGTGGCCGCCGCCATCGAGACGGGTTACGAATGCGACTCGCTCCTCAGCCGCCAGGGTGGTCAGCAATCGGCGATGGATCTCCCGCAGAGGCTCTACGTAGACTTCGATGCTCCCACCACAGGCCAATCCCACTTCCCACCCAGACTCGTCCACCACGCTGTAGTGGAGTCGTTTCGGGTTTCCGCTGGCCAGCACCTCTTGCGCTTCCTCGAACACAGCACCTTCCACGCACCCCCCACTGACTGAACCGCACATCTGCCCGGAGCTAGTTATGGCCATACGCGCTCCTGCCGGTCTTGGAGCAGGGCCGGCGGTCCATATCACCGTTGCCAGGGCGATCTGCCCGCTTTCCTGGGGGTCGTTCAGCCAGCGATTCAGGTCTGATAGGATGTCTTGCATGCTTTGCTCCTGATGTGTATTGCGTATTTTGTGCTGCAACCCATTTCCTCAAACCGCGTATATGTGGTTGGATGGCAAATCATAATTTCCATCTACCGATTTCGCGAAGGAGGTGTGTTATGTTGGATTTTTTGGTCTG
>CAZXVB010000388.1:0-2960 GCA_964643875.1 uncultured Anaerolineales bacterium
GGAGGTGTAAGCACAGCAATGTGTTCAGCTAACCCGTACTAACGGTCGAGGACTTACGATGTGGTGCGGAGAATTTGGAGTTTTCGCGTTGTTCAGTTGATTAACAAAAACATTTAGTTTGTAATAAAGCCTCTTGGTGATTTGAGCGGCGGGGGTACACCCGGTCCCATCCCGAACCCGGAAGTTAAGCCCGCCAGCGCCGATGGTACTTGGGGGGAGGCCCCCTGGGAGAGTAGGTCATCGCCAAGAGGCTTTGTTTTTAATGGGTGATCTCCTACCACTTGGTGTCTAGATGGTGACAGTCTGCCCGGCAACCTCGGTCGTCAACTTGTGTTTCCATTCGCATCCTCCACCTCCCACTTTGCCGTCTACCCAAAACAGCGTGTGAACCTCATATCTGTCTCAGGGACATCCAACCGGAATCCAGGAGGTAACACATGCGACCCGAACCGCTGGTATAACCGCTGCTTTCCCATTTGCCGCCTGGGTTAGCTTAGTGTATACTTTTGATGTAGGCTCTATGGTTCCCGATTACCTGATCATCCGCGTAGTCGAAATCCTGAATATGCCGAAATGAACGAGTCAAGCGCCAGACAACTTTCTTTGATCCGTGATATTGGTGAGCGCCTCCTTGCCACCACTACACAAGAGGAGTGGCTTCATGAGTTGACTGCTGGCATACAGGCACTCATCCCGGGCGCCGTGCTCCGCCTATCTTTGGAGGAAACGGATAGCACACGTCACTTGAAAGACGTTGCTAAAGGCGTCTCTCCTATCCTCTCCCATCACCTGCTTCTACCAGAAACTCAGGATAAGGCCGATGCTTCCCTCCCCTCGTTCGCGATCTCCGTTCTCCTGGTCTGTGGGCAAGAATGGATCGGGCTGTGCCATCTGTATCAATCGGGAGGTAGTCGCACTCCTATCGAAGCAACAGATTTGTTGACCGCCATCACCATCATTCGGCAAGCTGCTGTCACCCTGGAGGCGATTCGACTAAGGGAGCAGATCCAAATCCAGGCGCAGTACAGGATGCAACAATTCCATCGTCAAATCTTGATCAACCGGGTTGCCTTGGCCTTGAATACATCCCTGGATGCCTATGAAATCCTCAATATCGCCGTCCGGCATCTGGTCGAGTTGACAGAAGCGGATTACGGCAGCGCCCTGATCCCGGAAAAAGACCAGCCCTATGCTCAACTGGTCATCGAACTCCCTCGTTTGCTGGGATATCCGCGTGTGCCCCTTCAACTATGGCCTTCTCTGCAACGCACTCTGGCCCAGGGCGTACCTCATATAGTTCGGCATGCAAAATATCATCCCATTAGCAAGCTGTTTCAAGACACCAATTTGAACCCACAATCTTTTATGCTTCTCCCAATTGCCAATCGCAGGGAAATCATCGGATTACTGTTGTTGGCTTCACGGGAACAGGCTGAGCACTTCTCGGAAGGAGTGGCCAAGGCCTGTCAAATCATTACTAGTCAGGCGGCGGCAGCGATCTCCAATGCCCGGCTTTTGCAAAATATCCAACAACAACGCCGGGCGTTGGCCCGTAAGAGCCAGGAGATGATGGAGGAATCGCTCAAACTCGATGCCATTATCAACAATATCTCTGACGGATTGGTGGTCACCGATCCCGATGGGAACGTCATCCTGTGTAATCCGGCCTTCCGGGCTATCGCTCATTTGCCATCCGGCGAATCGTTGTACCGGCGACCACTGGCTGAACTATTCCCTTTACTCAACACTCAGGAGTTGATTGTCCAGGCATTGGCACAACCCACTCAGACGTTCTCAACCAAGTATGTCCTCCCAAATGGCGACATTGTGTGGCTGATTTCCAGCACTGCCTTGTGCGTTCCTTCCTCCCTCTTGAAACCAAAAGCCAAGGAACAAATCATTGGCGTCGTCATCGTTCTGCGCGATATCACCCACATCGCCAGACTGGAGCGTTTGAAAACTAATTGCATTATGATGCTCTCTCACGCCTTGCGCAACCCACTACCCGCCTTATTGAGCTTCAGCAAACTGATCCGGCGGGACCTCCAGCGTCACATTACTCCCCGCTTTGATCCCTCTACCACGGCTCATCAGGCTGTCGAACGGATCGTGGGAAACCTGAAGGCCATTGAGCAGACAGGACAATGCCTCGATGAGTTGATTGGCGATATGTTGGAGATCACGCAGATTGAGGGGGGGGAGGCCTGGCCAATGGAAAGTATCGAATTACTGGACATCATCCGCGAGGCGGTCCGTTTGACGGCTCCGCTCGCCGAAGAGAAAGGCCTGCGTATCGAAACCATCCTGGCCGGTGCAGAGGGAGATCGAAATTTGCCACCTGTGTGGGGGAACCAGGAGCAAATGGTCAAAGCAGTCACTAAGCTGCTACGTAGCGCCATCCAATTCGCTACTCAAAGTCCCATTGTGATTTCTGTCACCCCTCATTATGAACCCGGTGAAAACGACTGCCTCGTGAATACATCTCCCTCTCTTTTGGTGCGTATCGCTTTCACCGGGCCTGAACCCCGGGTGGAGGGGTTACCATACTTGTTCGATAAATTTACTGCAGTCAATGCTCCTGACGGTACTCCTGGGGAGGGCAACTTGGGCCTGGCGTTATCCAAGGAAATCATCACAGCCCATCACGGTCATGTCTGGGCCGACAAGGAAAGTGCGCAAGAGTGTGCTTTCTTTTTCACGATACCTCATTATATCCCCCCGCAAGACACACCACCTCACACAACTGTCTAGCCGACCAAATGTGCTACTGCCGATGAAGACTTCGAATCTGTTGTCTCGCTTTAACGCAGGGTTAGTTCGTCTTTTCACTCCGATTATTGTGTGAACGCTGTACAAATATTACGCCTGTTATCATTACTACCATCCCAATTATTTGTAAGAAACTTAATCTTTCGCCAAGAAGCCACCATGCCAATAACGCCGTTCCCAAAGGCGTAAGA
>CAZXVB010000389.1:0-2959 GCA_964643875.1 uncultured Anaerolineales bacterium
GTAGAGGCGGACGCGGTAAACGCCGAGGCAGAGGGGGAGAAGGTGTACGAGTGACAAGGTAAGCCACATAAGAAAGATATGACATGGATCAGTACGTGTACTGGCACGCTCCGCTTTGGGAAGTGCTGTTGGTGATCCTGATAAGCCTGGCGTTACTGGGGTGGCTGATCGTACGCCTAATACGCCGTACCGATCTGCCGTCGGTACTATCGGCTATCAATCCAGCGCTGAACGACCAACCGATTTTCTTCTTCGATCGGGTGAAAGGCGTCACGTGCCTCAATGACGCAGCAGAACAGACAGTAGACAATCTGCCTGCATTCCAGCAGCAATTCCTGCTCGACGTGCTGACAGAAACTTTGCTCGAAGCCTACGAGGAGGCTTGTATCACGTGGCAACCAGACTGGCCGGCATCCAATTCTGTTCTGGTCGCGGTGCCCATCTTCGGGCCAGCGGATGTCGTTGCCGGGGTGTTGGCGATGGTGACAACAGAGACACCGCTGCCGCCGGCCGCTCGCTCTATTGACCAGCATCTCGTAGCGGAAGCGGAGGACTGGCTGGTGTTGTCTCCGACGCTGCGGCTGCACTGCACCCGACCTGTGGTACAGGTCAGACGCCTCGTTCCGACGACGGCGGAGAATGTGACGGCGACCTGGCAGGAATGCCAGCTCAGTCACATGGAAGAAACGTTGTTGCGCTATCTGCTGGAACATCAGGGCGAGGTGCAGACTGCAGAAACGCTGTTTGGCGTCGTTTGGCCTGATGACCCGGTGAGGGATTACGGCCTGCGCCCCGACCAGAGAGACCGTCTGCGCCGTCTGGTCTATCAGTTACGCCAGCACGTGGAGCTCGATCCGCGCAATCCGCGTTACGTGTGTACAGCCCACGGCGTCGGCTACGTGCTGTATCTGGAACAGGAGACAACCGGCCAATGAAATGCCGTCTGCTGCGGACCTGGTCGCATAGGCTGATCGTTCCGGTGACACTCGCTTGGTTGTTAGCCACGCTGGGTTGGTTGGTGGGGCGCAGCGACGGGCTCGGCGGGCGTCCGTTGGTCATTGTGTGGGGCGACGATCCCGGCGATTACGATCCGCACCACACCTCTCACCCGATTGCCCAGTCGGTCTTCCGCCACACTTGCGAGCCGCTATTCTACGAGGATTTTGACGGTGTGGTGCGCGGGCTCTTGGCGGAGGATGATTTTGAATACGGAGATAGTGGGCGTCGCGTGACCGTTCGCCTGCGGCCGGGCATCACCTTTCATGACGGGACGCGGCTGGACGCCGGGGCTGTGCAGGCCAGTTTCGAGCGATTGCAACGCCTGGGCGTCTCACCGCTACTCAATGACCTGCGCGACGTCACGGTAACAGCGCAACCCGATGGGCGCAGCATCGTGTTCACCCTGCCCGAACCCGATTATGAGTTTGTCCGGCTGGTGTTGGGCAACCCCTATGCGGCTATTGTTTCTCCTCAGGCGGGCGATGTAGCGGCACCGGGATTCGTGGCCTGCACCGGCCCGTATCGCTTTGCGCCCAGTTTGTACCGGCCGGGCCGATCGCTGACGCTGGCGCGCTACGCGGATTACCGCTGGCCGCCGGTCTACTTCGTCAACCGGGGCGCAGCGTACATCCCGCAGATTCGTTTCGTGTTTGAAGCCGAACGCACCAGACGCCTCGACCATTTGCTGAAGGGCGAGGGCTGTGTGCTCAGCCTCAGCCAGGAGCAGATTGCCACGGTCGCCGCGCTCCCCCGCTTCCGGCTGTACGAGGCCAGCGGTGGGGTGTCCTATCTGGGGTTCAACTTCCAGCGTCCGCGCTGGCAGGACGCCCGGGTGCGCCAGGCCGTGGCCCTGGCACTGGACAAAACCGCCCTGGCCGAATTGGGACCATTCCTGATCGCCGATACCCCTTTGGCAGCCAACGCCATCGGCTACGATCTACGTGCGGCGGCCTTTGGCTATGGCTACGATCCCGACCGCAGCCGGGAACTGTTGGCTCAGGCTGGCTTCGACGCTGGCGCCGAGGTCGTGCTGTTGATCCCCGAAAGCAAGACGTATCGGGAACTGGCCGCCGCTGTCCGGCAGCAATTGCAGGCTATTGGACTCAGCCAGGTACGCATCCGCGAGGTGCCGCGAGCGGACATCCTGACCCAGCGCCAGGACTTCGATCTGTTGCTGTTCGACTATGCGTGGGGCAATTACCGGGCGCTGGGCATCTTTCTCGGCCCCGGACCACGCAACCTGCTCAACTATCCCTGTGGCGACGTCGCCGGCCTGGTATGGAAGGCCCGCACTACAGCCGACCCCAAGCAGCGCCAACAGTTCGTGCTGGAGGCACAACGAGTCATCTTGGAGCAAGTCCTTTGGCAACCGTTGCTCGTGCGGCGCATCACCTTTGCCGTAGACGGGACGTGTGTGCAAGGCGAGCGCCAGTCCCCCTACGGCGAACTCCTCTTCCACGATGCCGATACACGCCGCTGATCCCTCAATTTTCCTCGCAACCCCGGCTCGACGGATCAAAAATCATATCTTGTCACAAAAAATCATAAACTCTCACAAATTCTGAGCCCTTTTTGTGGTATACTAAGCCTGCCACCGGAGAGTCCGGTGAGTATATCAACCACAGGAGGTTTGAAATGCGTAAGGTGAAGCTTGTTTCAGTGTTCGTGTTGCTGGCACTGCTGTTGGGCGGTGGAGTAGGTGCGGCGATGGCCCAGGAGCCTCAGCCCCCAGATGCTCCCAGACCCACGCGGCCAACCGTCACAAGGTCATACAAGCTTGAGTGGGTCACAATGGAGACAGAGGATGGTGAGAAGCAAGTGCCAGTGACGGTCAATCGGCTTGAGGCTGTTCAGACAGTAAATGTCCCCAAACCAGCATGCCATAAGGGAGACACAGCGGCGCCGAACGCGATGGTTGGAAGTGTTACCGTCACACTATGGCGGGCCATGTCCTGGTACG
>CAZXVB010000390.1:0-2958 GCA_964643875.1 uncultured Anaerolineales bacterium
CAGAATCATGTTGAAGCGCATCGCCGCCTATGCCTAATTTTCAAACAAGCTCTGAGTAGAAGTAGCCTGAGTAGTATACAAGTTACCACCTACCTCGAAAATAAACCGCAGCGCTGGAATCCCTATTCCGGCGCTGCGGCCCGCGAATCCCCATTCGCGGGCGTGCGGCTGCGCCCTGCCGTTATCCTAACTAACGGCCCGACCTGACGACCATATGCCAGCGGTCCTATTTTCGTTCTTAAGGGCGAACGCAGTTCATAGCGACTGTCTCGTCCCTAAATGGGGACTTGACAACCATTTATCTCACTGCTATAATAATATTCGGAACTTTCGGAAAATCAGGAACATTTGGAGTGCGCGGGGCGAAACACCTATCTATTCCTTTGACAATTTGCAATTGACAGCTTGTAATGAAACTTTCCCAACGTCAGCTCGAATTTCTCGGCCGGCTGCTTGACTTGTATCACACCACGAATGCGCCGGTTCGCTACACGGATGTTGCCGAAGCGCTACAGGTGAAGCCGGTGACGGCCTATGAAATGTTGCGCTTGTTGGAGGAAAAGGGGTTGGTGGTTTCCGAGATGACACGTCCTCCCGGACGTCGGGGGCGTTCTATTCTGCTCTTCCGACCCACCGCGAGGGCCTCGGCGGCAGTAAACCAATTGACCGGTGGCTCTTGTGACGATCGAGAGTGGCAGGCGGTCAAGGCAGACCTACTGGACCGCTTGCGGCAGGTGGATATCATGGGGGATGGTGCTCAAGATTTGTTGGAGATGCTCCTGCTGCGCATACCGGAGCGGAAAACGCCTTTGTTGTTCGTGGCCGATATGGTGACGGTCATCATCCTGGTGTGCTATCAGATGCGCGATTTGGCGGCTTCTCGGATGGCCTTGGCGCAATTACGCCGCTTTGGTCCGCCGGGATGGGCGGTGCTTTACTCCCTGGCCGGGATCAGTCTGGCTCTTTCGCTGGTCGAAAAAGCGAATCGTCGGGCCACATCCCTGCTGTTATCCTACACCCGTCAATTCCAACAACATCTGGACCATCTGACCAGTGGGGATCAAGTGCGAGTTTCCGATTTCGTCTACGAGGTGTTGCAGACGTTGGGTCTGTAGTTGCAGGTGCAGAAACACATAGTTGCTTGTGAAGTAGTGAAAGTTTCAAATAGAATCGTAGGGAGGTGAAAAATGGCGGGACTGATCGAGAAGAGTGTGTTGTTGGGGATTGGTATATTGACGCTAACTCGAGATAAAGTGGCTCAGGCTGTTGACAAGCTGGTCGAGGAAGGGGAAGTCAAAGCGGATGAAGCGCCCAACGTCGTCGAACGGCTGGTGGCCCGGGGGGAGGAAGAGCGCGAAGCGGTACGTCAGATGATTCGTGACGAACTGGAAAAGGCGCGGATGAATATCCCGGTGGTCTCCCGTAAGGATATCGAGGCTTTGAGCCAAAAGATAGACGAGCTGGCGGCCAAAGTCGAAGCCCTAACCAAGGAATCGTGATAATAGATTCTGTCGCTTGAGTAGTGCAGCTCAGAAGCCGGCCTCAGGTATGACCGGTGCAGCATACGACGCATCCTTCGAGATGCGTCGTATGTGTTTGGGAACTATAGGGCTGAACATCCCATTAACTGGGGCATAGCCGGTATGCGCGTTGTGATTTGACAAGTCTTCTTAAAAGGGTATATAATGTAGCCGTTACTCCGGGTATAGAGTTAGGTTTTCCGACCTATTCGTCACTCATAGGAGGTTCGATGGAGTCCATATCCACGCTGCGTATATGGGCATTGATCGGCGTTAGCCTGTTGGTGATCCTGGGATTGGCTTTATTGTTTGTCACGTTGGGGCATTTTGCGGATTTCCCTTCTTCTTCTTCTTCGTTTGTTGCCTCGGTGTCCTCTACACCCACCCAAAATGAGAGCAATGCCAACTCCATCGTGGCCAGCGTGGACGGTCATCCGATCTACCAGAACTTTTGGATGGAAGCCTACCGGCTGGACCAAGTCTTGAGCCGGTTTTCCGGTCAGGCCCCGCCAACCCCCGAAGAGACGTTGCAGCGGCTGGTGAATGAGGAGTTAGTGTTGCGCCTGGTGACTGGCGGCGCAACACCGACTACAAAAGATGTGCAAGCGCGGATCGCGACCCTGGAACAGGCGTGGGGAGTGGATTCTGGAACCGTCGAGGCTGCTTTGCGACAAGCGGGCCTGAGCCAGCAGGTGTTTGAGCGCATGGTTTGGCGGTTGCTGTCCGTCCAGTTAGCGATGGACGTCCTTCGTGATCAGGGAGAGGATGTAGACGAATGGTTGGCTCGCCAACATGCCACTGTGGACATTGTGGTTTCACCACCTTCCTCTGCTTTTGCAGATTTGCCTCCTGTTTTGCCTCCTTCTACCCCTACCATTGCATCAACTACACTTGTGCCTTCTGCTGGCGGAGAGCCCCATACACCGCCATCCACCGTGACGACTACGACTCAGGCCGTAGATTTTACCCTCCGACTGTCCGGCGGGGTAGTCCTCACACTGACCGAGCAGTTATCCCAAGGGCCGGTGGTCTTGGTCTTTTTCCAACGATGTGGTTGAGGGCCGGATCGGACGCAACTCGTGGAGTTGCAAAGGAACTATAGTCGCTTCAAAGAAGTTGGAGCTGAGATCATCGCATTGGCGGTTGCCAACATTTCATCGGTGGATAAAGTTCGTAATGCCGTTGGGGCTACGTACCCCATGTTGGCCGATTCTCAGCATCGAGTGGCAGAGGCGTACGGCGTTTACGACCTGTTGGGGGATAAGTTGGCCGCCCCTTCCGTGTTCGTGATTGACAGCGACGGACGTATTGTGTGGCAGTATATCGGCCACAACTCTACTGACCGACCGAAAGTCGCGCAGATTCTGGAACAGATACCGTAATCAGTACTTGAGAATTTTGGTGGCGAGGCAGCCTTTCCATGCTGCTGACAGGCTAG
>CAZXVB010000391.1:0-2956 GCA_964643875.1 uncultured Anaerolineales bacterium
AAGATCGTCCATTGCTATACCAACCTTCATCGGCTGGTTCCACACGCCAAGGCCGTTCATACCCTCTATGCTGCCGACGATATAACAAGTTGTTTCAAAGGGCGGGCACGGTTAGTTGCCGAGAAATTCAGACCGGTCCGCAAACCGCTGAATTAAGGTGAAAATGTGAATGCTATTACTATTGCAATGGGATTTGTGGTCGGTTTCCTGGTCGGTCTGACCGGCGTGGGCGGAGCCGTGTTGATGACACCTTTTCTGGTTCTCGTTTTGAAGCTTCCTCCCAGCCTGGCGATTGGCACTGATTTGACGTATGCCGCCATCACCAAGGCAGTGGGAGCCTGGCAACATTGGAAACAGAAAACAGCAAACACCCACCTGGTCGCCCAGCTTGCCATAGGAAGTATTCCCGCCTCTCTGGCGGGGGTAACTTTGATCACCATAATCCGTCAGGCGGGAGACAATGCCTGGATGGAGGTGTTGTTAGGTCGTATTTTAGCGGTGATCCTGATTCTAGTATCGCTCTCTATGATCTGGCGGGCAATCACACAGCGTCCTACCCACTCTTCGCGTCCAGTGCATGTCCAACGCCCCTGGTGGTTGACGGCTATCGTCGGCGCTGTGGGTGGTGTCGCAGTCGGCCTGACGTCTGTGGGGAGTGGGAGTATCGTTACGGCTCTGTTGATCACATTCTACCAACTGGAAGCGTCCGAATTGGTGGGCACCGATATCCTGCACGCTGCTCTGCTGACCGGGGTTTCGGCCCTGGCACACATCGCCCTTGGGAATGTAAAACTGGACTTGGTGGGCTGGTTGTTGATCGGCTCTCTGCCCGGTGTACTCTTAGGCAGTCGCCTGGTCCCGTGGTTGCCGGAGCGATGGTTACGGGGCGGGCTGGGCGTGCTCGTACTATTTTCATCGGCAAAGCTGCTGACGGAGCGATAACGGCCTGATTGGTCGCTAAGACGTCAGTTCTCATCGCTTGAGCGGTTACAATAAATTCAGATTTTGGAGGCAAACAAGTGAGTGCAGTAGGTAAAGAGAGTAAAACAAGCGAAGGTTCGATTTTGATTCCACCATACGGCGGCAAACTGGTCAACCTTTTGGTGCCCCCCGAAGAACGAGAGGCATTGAAGGCCCACGCCAGCACGTTACCCTCGATTCAGGTCTCGGATCGGGTTATCTGTGATCTCGAATTGTTGGCCGTGGGGGCGTTTTCACCGTTGGATCGCTTTATGGGGCAGGAGGATCATCAGCGAGTCGTAGACGAGATGCGCCTTGCCAATGGGTATCTGTTTCCCATTCCGATCCCATTGCCGGTCTACCCTGGCCCGGGGATTCACCTGGACCAGGAAATCGCCATTCGGAACAGCAAAAATGAGCTGTTGGCAGTGATGACGATTGAGGAGATCTACGAGTGGGACCGGGACGAAGTCTCTCAGAAAGTTTTCGGGTCGCTCGATCTGCGCCATCCGCTGGTGGCCGAGATGCACCGTTGGGGGCCGCTGAACATATCGGGGAGACTGCAGGTGTTGCAACTTCCTCCCCACTACGATTTTCGAAAACTGCGGTTGACGCCCGCCGAGACCCGCTCACGACTCGAAACGCTCGGCTACCCCAACGTCGTTGCCTTTCAGACGCGCAATCCCCTTCACCGGGTCCACGAGGAATTGACAAAACGGGCAGCCGATGAAGTAGGAGGCGTCTTATTGCTCCATCCGGTGGTCGGTATGACCAAACCGGGAGATGTGGATCACTATACCCGTGTGCGCACCTATCAGGCTCTGGCCGCCCGCTACTACGATCCTCAGCGCATTTTATTATCTTTGTTGCCGTTGGCTATGCGTCTGGCCGGACCTCGTGAAGCGGTGTGGCATGCCCTGATCCGCCGTAACTACGGGGCCAATCACCTCATCGTGGGCCGCGATCACGCTGGACCGGGCAAGGATTCACAGGGCAAGCCGTTCTATGGTCCATACGATGCCCAGGAATTGCTCCAACAACACAGCCAGGAGTTAGGCGTCAAGGTCGTTCCGTTCCGTATGTTGGTTTACTTGCCGGACGAGAACCGGTATGAGGAAGTAACCAAAGTGCCGACTGGTGTCCGGACGGCATCCATCTCAGGGACTCAGGTACGGGAAGAGTACCTCAACAACGGCAAAAAACTTCCGAGCTGGTTCACCCGGCCGGAGGTGGCCGATATCCTGGCTGAGAGTTATCCACCGCGCCACAGGCAGGGGGTTTGTATCTGGTTCACCGGGTTGAGTGGGGCCGGAAAATCCACCACGGCCGAGGTGCTGACCGTCTTACTCCAGGAGCATGGTCGCCAGGTGACCTTGTTGGATGGGGACGTCGTTCGCACGCACCTTTCGAAGGGGCTTGGTTTCAGCAAAGAGGATCGGGACATCAATATCCGTCGGATCGGTTTCGTGGCCAGCGAGATCGTGCGTCACGGGGGCACGGTGGTCTGTGCAGCAGTCAGCCCCTACCGGGCCACCCGAAATGACGTGCGTAATATGGTCGGCAAGGGTCATTATGTGGAAGTGTTCGTAGACACTCCCTTGGAGGTATGCGAACAGCGTGACGTCAAGGGGCTGTATGCTAAAGCCCGGCGCGGGGAGATCACCGGCTTCACCGGCATAGACGATCCCTACGAACCGCCCAGGCACCCAGAGATCGTATTGGACACGGTTCACCACACGCCGGAGGAGAATGCGCATCTAATTCTCGATTACTTGATCGAGGAGGGGTTCATCCGTTCCCAGGACGCCGCCGTTGAGCCATCCGACTATCCGGTTGTCGCAGCCGCTACAGAAAGCACAATGCCGGAGGCCGTTCCCGCCTGATCGAGGCAGGTCACTACTCGACGTCTCAACCATCCCGCAGGTTGCCATTTTCGATGCCAATACTCGGTTTTTGAAGGCAAATCCGTGCATAAATCGACTTTGAGTTCAACCTG
>CAZXVB010000392.1:0-2950 GCA_964643875.1 uncultured Anaerolineales bacterium
AGACCTCGCCCAACGTTAAGGGGCAAATCCGGCGTCATTAAGCGAATGTGCCATTACCAAGGTAGTAACGTGGAGACTTTATCAGGGAGGGGAATCATATGAAACGATATGCACGCATCACAGGATGGGGAAAATCGCTCCCTCAGCGCGTCGTCACCAACGACGACCTGGCACAAATCGTGGACACATCCGATGAATGGATCGTTTCTCACACCGGCATCCGAGAACGCCGTATCGTGGAGCAAGGGCAAGAAACGACCTCTTCGATGTCGGTTGAGGCCTGTCGGCAAGCTCTGGAGCGGGCCGGCGTCACACCAGAAGAAGTAGACCTGATTATCATCGCCACCTCGACGCCAGATTACTTTTGCCCACCGGTTTCCAGCATGGTGCAGGACAAACTGGGAGCTACGCACGCCGCAGCCTTCACACTCACGTCTGGGTGCACCGGATTTGTGTACGGGCTAGTGACCGGCAGTCAGTTCATCGAGACCGGGCTGTACAACAAAGTGCTGGTCGTGGGGGTAGAAACGCTCTCCGCCAGCCTGGATTGGACCGACCGTCGCACCTGTGTGCTCTTTGGGGACGGCGGCGCGGCGGTACTGCTCGAAGCCAGCGAACAACCGACCGGCATCCTGAGCTGTGAACTCGGCTCCGATGGCAGCGGTTGGGACGCCCTCATCGTGCCGGGAGTCGGTACGGCCAAGCCGTTGACCGAAGAGATATTGCATAATCGGGAACATACCCTGCGAATGGACGGCCGGCGCATCCTCAAGTTCGCCTTGCGGAAGTCCACAGAGTCGGTGATCAACGTCGTGCGCGAGAGCGGTCTGACGTTCAACGATATTGATCTGGTCATCCCCCACCAGTCAAACATCCACCTGATCGAACTAATCGCCCGTCGGTTGGAGATCCCGATGGAAAAGATGATGATCAACGTGGACCGGTACGCCAACACCTCTGCGGCCTCCATCGCACTGGCATTGTGTGAAGCAGCAGATGAAGGCCGGCTCAAGCCAGGCGATCACGCGGTGATCGTCGGTTTTGGCACCGGTTTGACTTGGGCGGCCGCTGTACTCCACTGGCAGCCACAGCCGGTCGAAGAAGAGGCCATCCTGGTGGAGAACTGGCCGTTGCTGTCTGAGCTTTTCCAACCGGTGGCCCGGCCGGTGGCACGCGTGCGGAACGCAGTGTGGAACACCCGCGTGGCCGCCCGTTCTCGCCTGCAAGATATGGCACTGGCCGCCAAAGGTCCAATCAATCAGTGGCAACAACAATGGCAACAGCGCTTTCGGAGAAGTTGAAGGAACAGGGCAACATCATTGAGTTGTCATAGTTAACGAGTTATAATAAAGCAACAACCACCTCCCGCAGGGCCGTAATCCGCGGGAGGTTTTGCTTGCGCCCATTTCTAACCTGTGCTAGAATTCTCCTCAATGCCTGCTCCCAAAGCCCAAATCAAAAAGAATGGAGATAAGTAGAAAATGGCAAAAGCACAACGGACCCGTAGAGTAAAAGGCACTATTGGCATTTTGACCGGCGGCGGCGATGTCCCAGGACTCAATCCAGCCATCCGGGCTATTACGATCCGAGCTTTGCGAGAAGAGTACCAGGTGATCGGCATCCGACGTGGATGGGCCGGTACAATTGGAATCGTTCGAGAAAAAGACGCGGATAACAGCAACAACTATCAAATCCTGACGGAAGAGATTGTCAACAAAGCCGGCCGAACCGGCGGCACATTCCTACATACATCCCGCACGCGCCCTAGCC
This sequence comes from uncultured Anaerolineales bacterium, assembly GCA_964643875.1. Taxonomy (GTDB): domain Bacteria; phylum Chloroflexota; class Anaerolineae; order B4-G1; family B4-G1; genus CAZXVB01. Next base: position 1,771 of record CAZXVB010000392.1, read on the forward strand.
ATGTCAAGAAAGCCGACGTACCCGATCACTTACAGGACAAATACACAGACGAGATTAACGACCTGACGCCAGAAGTCGTCAAAAATCTGGAATTTCTGGGAATTGACTACCTCATCCCCATCGGAGGGGACGACACCTTGAGCTATGCGGTGCGCTTGTACCAGGAGGGGGTCAAGGTGGTGGGTATCCCCAAAACGATGGACAACGATGTGCCCGGCACCGATTATTGCATTGGGTTCAGCACGTGCGTCACCCGCACTATCCAGATGACCAACAGCCTGCGGACCACGGCCGGTTCCCATGAACGGTTCCTGGTCCTGGAGGTATTTGGGCGCTACGCCGGTTTCACGGCTATGCTCCCGACGATGGCCGGGGCCGCCAATCGGTGTGTGATCCCGGAATACAAGTTCAAGATCGAACAATTGGCCGAGTTGCTGTCCGAAGACCGTCGCAAGAACCCCAGCAGATACTCCGTGGTGTTGATATCGGAGGGGGCAATGTTCGAGGGCGGGGAAATGGTCTTCCAGGATACGACCCGCGACGCCTATGGTCACGCCAAACTGGGCGGCATCGGTGACCTGGTATCCGCACGGTTGAAGGCGCTTTCGCCACAATTCAACAACGGCCGGCAGATCAACGTCATCAATCAAAAGCTGGGTTATCTGGTACGCGGCGGTGACCCCGACGCCATTGACTCCATCGTGCCGATGGCTTATGGCAACCTGGCTTTGGATTTGATCATCAAGGGCATCCACGGCCGGCTGGTCGTGTTGAAGAACGGACGCTACGACGATCTGCCCATCAACGTAGTCATCAGTTCTAAAAAGACCGTCGACGTGGAAAAATATTACAACACCGAGCGGTTGCGTCCCCGGTACAAGAGTTTCGAGATGAATCCTCTGTTCATCATGACCAGTGAATGAGAGGAGATACAATCGTGATAGACCCGCGCAGGGAAGGGCGGTATCAGCGAATTTACGAACAATTGGAAGCCCTGATCATTGGAAAATCACCCAACCTGATCGCTGCGATGGCCACGATCTGCGCCGTACTCCACCACAAAATGCCCCACCACTTCTGGACCGGCTTCTACTTTGTTCACTCCGAGACCCAGCAGTCGGAAGATGTGCTGCATGTCGGGCCATACCAGGGGCCGGTGGCCTGTCAGGTCCTCCGGGGC
>CAZXVB010000393.1:0-2936 GCA_964643875.1 uncultured Anaerolineales bacterium
GCCTTTGAGTTCAACCTGCGGGAGGGTCTCCAACTCAGTTGAAACACACCCAATTTAGATCTGCAAACCGGGTGGGACAATCATAGTGTGCCGCAAAACAACGCATTTGTCAAACTGGCGTAAGCCTGGTATAATCGCTGGGCGGTTTGATTTAAGTTAGCTGCTTTTCAGGGAGGGCTGTTGATTCAAAGAAAGACTCAGAACCCGGAATATTGGGGGGATGAACTAGTCATCTCATCTGAAGATCTTCAGTACTTGAGCACCTTGCTTGTCGAAGATGAATTGCCGCGCTCCGCTTTGGAGTTGGGGCAGGCGTTGATCCTGAGGCGGATTAGGCAAGAGGAAGCACTGATCGAGCGAGCGCTGTCTCAAGGGACGTTGTATCAGCCGAAAAAGCATTATGAAATCGGTGATCGCGTTGTGTTTCCTGCATTGGGGTATCGAGTGGGAGAGGTCCTCGGTGTGAGGCTAGGGCATAACCCGGAATACGGCACATTTCAAGTGATTCAAGTTTCGTTTGAGAACGGTAAACAGCGGGAATTTGCAGCCGAGTTTACCCATGACCATGTGCTCAATCGGGATTCTGACAGCGGTTCGAGCGGGGAAGAGGCGCTACTTAGTGCTGATGAGTTGGTGGAGCGGTATGCGGAGCAGGTAGCCCAGGCGTTGGAAAAGCGCTTGGAGATGGAGCCGGATTTCGTTTGCCTGGCGGGTAAATGGTTCCGACGGGATCTGTTGGTCAACGTACACGAAGGCCATCTGAATCTGGCGGAGGCAGCCCTCGATATGGCCGGAGGGGGACCGTTACCTACCGATGCCTTGCTCGGTGACCTGGAGTTGCCGGAGGAGATCACGCCACAGCTTCGTGTTTTCTCGCTCAACTATGCTTTGCAAGAAGATGGCCGTTTCGATGAAGTGGGGCCAGCCGGTGAGGTGCTGTGGTTCCTACGCCGTATGGAACCAGAGTCCGTTCAATCCACTCCTTTGCATTTGAGGTATCGGCCATTGGAGTATGACCAGGCCTCCTTGACAAGCGAGATGTTGGCTCTGGAACAGACATTGGGGGACGAGTGGTCGGAGATCGAAGCGAACATGTCCTTGGGTAAGGATAAGGATAGCGATCCGACAGCACCGGTGACGGTCGTTTTGACTTATCCGCATTGGAAGTCGGGGACGCTTCCCCTTTCTGCCTGTTTGAGGCACGTGTTCCCAACCGGTCGTACCCATCGGATTCGGTTTACGTTTGTAGACGAAGAGACCGGGGAGGAGATGCCGGGATGGGTGGTACGTGAAGGGCGTTACGTTTATGGTTTAGGAGAATGGTACCGTCGGTATGAAGTGTTGGTTGGCGCCTATCTGGACTTGCAGCGAGGGAAACAACCGGATACGGTGTTGATCCGACGTCACAGCCGGCGACCGAGACGGGAGTGGGTCCGGGTAGCCTTGCCTATTCAGCAACGGCTGACGTTCGAGATGCGCAAAAAGTCGGTAGCGTGTGAGTATGATGAGTTGATGGTCATCGGTATAGAAGACGAGGGATACCCGATAGAGGAAGTCTGGCAGCATGTGAATAAGCATCGGTTGCCCCTGGCAGAGATCATCGCTGGTATTTTCCCTGAATTGGCCAAACTAAGCCCGCAGGGGAACGTCCATGCGGCGACGCTCTACAGTGCGGTCAATCTGGCAATGCGTGTACCGCCAGGCCCTATGCTGGCCGAGTTGGTGGATAGTGGATCATATGCGCCTATTGGGGACAATTACTGGGTTCTGCGTGTGTTGAACGCGGTTGGATAGGGACTAGAGAAAGCAATTCGTGGTTGGTAGTATGCGAGATCAGATGAGTGTACATGTGCCATTCTCGTTACCGGCGTTGGTCAAACCGACGTTGGATACTCGATTTCATATTGATTATGAGTGGTGGGAACGAGAAGGATTGCAGATCGGCATCGAACTGCGTGCGCACTTGTGTGCAGAGCACCGGGCTGTTTTCCAGGATCATTACGATGTTGATACGATTGACTGGGTGGATGAGCAAACCGGGCAAGTCACGCCGGTGAACGGCCTGCAACACATATTGCAAGTGCATTGTAGTAAACAACCGGGGTATATCAACGAGCAATTGTCATTGGTCGAGGCAGTTTTTCGCGTCTTTTTGTCTAATGGGAATACACCGCTGACGTGTGTGGAATTGGGGGCATTGATCGGCCATCCGCCCGATAAGGTGTTGCGGATTTTATCCGGTCGGCGGGTGTACAAGGGGATTCGTCCAGTTATCCCGGATTGATGCTAGTAGTCAGCAATCACAGTACAACTTGAACGCCGCGACATTCGTCGCGGCGTTGCCATTAACATAGGAGATGTGTGACATGGGGATACGCGTGTTCATTGGTGGGATTATGCAAGGCTCTCGCCGGGATGGTGGGATAGATGATCAGAATTATCGAGACAAAATCGCCGCTGTGTTGCGTCGGCATCTGCCGGCGGTGGAAATTCTGGACCCCTGGGTGCTCTATCCGGACAGTGTGGCATATGACTTTGAGCGGGCAAAACGGACGTTCTTCGATCTGACGGCATTGGCGGGGGAGGCGGATGTGCTGGTAGCTTATTTGCCGGAGGCCAGTATGGGTACGGCCATCGAAATGTGGAGCGCCTATCAAACCCAGGTGCCGATATACACGATTTCACCCTTAATTGACAATTGGGTGGTAATGTTGCTTTCGACACAGGTCTTTCCTGATATTCCTGCTTTTGCCCACTTCGTTGCTGATGGTGGCTTGGACACTGTGAAGTGCGAAGGTAATGCCACCGCCACCGGGTAGCTGCCGGCTTCTCTCCACTGTAGCGCGGTTACAAATGGGTGTGTTTCATTTGGGTGTGTTTTAACTGAGTTGGAGACCCTCCCGCAGGTTGAACTCAAAGGCGATTTATGCGCGGAT
>CAZXVB010000394.1:0-2907 GCA_964643875.1 uncultured Anaerolineales bacterium
TTCCTTTCTGCCCGTCTCTGTGTCCTTCATCAGACCACAGGACGGGCACTTTTTTACTTTACATCTCTCGGAGACACACACGGCCCGGCGATGAGCCGGGTCGCTTTGTGTCGGTGGAGCGACCCGGGGCCGCTGCCTGTCCGGTCTACCCCAGTAGCGAGCGGGCGATCGGGGCGAAGACAAACTCACCTCCGAACAGAAACCAGAAGCGGCGGCTCAGCCCTTCCTGTTTGAAAGCCCTGTCAATCTGCGTCATCAGTCCAAACGCCACCCAGATAAGCAACAACGGCAACCCCATCGCGCTATCCAGTGCCAGGCTCAGGATTGACAATATCACCATCGAAGGTATAATAGACTTGTTCATGTTATTCCTTTCTGCCCGCTGTGGTGGTGGTACACCCAGCGGGCGTTTTTTTGTGTCAGGGTAGCGTCTCCCCCGGGGCATGGGGGTATCTGGTGAAACCTTCATCCCTGTTCAGACCCATCGGTGTCGTGTTGTTCCGAAGTTATCAGCGGCAAATGTACAGTGGGTGGTCGCATCAGTCCTAGCCAGACAGGAATATAACGCAGGAAGTTGACACAAGTGCGCAAACCGTACCGAGCACCTCTAAGCCACCGTATGTGCCAGGGATCGGGCGGCAGCACTGGCAATGTATAATACAGGTCATCTACCGACTGCAAACTTGACAAATTGTCTTCTCCGTTGTATAAATCAGGGTGCTTTGACATTGGGATATCCCTTTCACTCTTTGTCTTCTCCGTTGTATAAAGGGTGACTCGGCATTGGGGTATCCCTTTCTGTTGGGCCCGCGTCGGTGCTGGTTCACCGGCGCGGGCGCTTTTTGCGTCAAACTATGAGACGCGCACTGCCCGGCGATGAGCCCAGCCCTGGGCCGCTTAACCAAGGGATTGAGAATGACCAGGTGGCGACGGGCAGATTTGAACTGCCAACCAAGGGCTTATGAGTCCCCTGCTCTGCCATTGAGCTACGTCGCCCAACAGGCCCCAAAGCCGCGTGCCATTATATCGAATATTACCTGATTGTCAAGTAACGTTCCGCAGGTTCATACAGGCTTGGCCGCCGCAGAAACTGCGGCAAACGGGGCAGTTTACCAGGGATCAGGCGTCCCCATCCTGCGGGAGGCTCGTCCCTACCCGCCGGCTCCAATCTGCCAACACCTCCCGCACGTGGTCGAATGCGATCTCCTCCGGCAGTTCCTGGGGAGCGAACCAGGCCATTTCGACAGCATCATCCCCTGGCCGGGGGCAGCCTCCGGTCACCTCGGCCAAGAAATAGATATTCAAGCAGTAATGACCGGCATCATCGTAGAGATAGCGGTCTATATAGAATCCCAGCAGGTCCGTCAAGCGGATTTCCAGGCCGGTCTCCTCGCGCACCTCACGAACTACACCATCCGCCGGGTGCTCATCCTCCTCAAGGAAACCGCCCGGAATATCCCAATATCCCTGGAAGGGAGAGATGCCCCTGCGCACAAGGAGCACCCGCCCATTCCTGGTGATCAACGCACCGGCGCACGGTTTGGCGTTGCGATAATGCAACCGCCCGCAGACGGTACATACCTGGCGCTCCCGGTGATCGTGTGGTAAGTGGATCGTCGCTAACCGGCCTCCACAGTGCGGACAGAAGTGATCGCTCTCCGCCGAGGGGGTTGGAATGCACACCTTCCCCGCTGCAACACAAAAAGGGACCTCCGCGAAAGGAGAGCGCTCCAGAATCAAATCCCACTTACGTTGCCGGGGCAGACGTCGAAAGAGCGCCTCAGCTCGCTGGGCGCTGCTCCGGTCGGGGAAGCGCCACAGCCCCACCAGGGCCACCGGCCGGCGTCCCGCCGTATAGCGTGCGCCCCGCCCAGCGTTGTGTTCGTCCAGCCGGCGCGCCGGATCGGTAGTGACACCAGTATACAAAGTTCCATCGGCACACCGCAGGGCGTAGAGGAACCAATCAACAGTCGCACTACTCGGCATATGCCCACGTCCCGTTCGCAAAGAGCACGAACATGTGACCGGTGCGGCTCTGGAAGACGGCTCCCATCTCGAACGGTTGCCAGATGGCATCATATCCGGCCTCGGACTCCAATCCCCATCTTAGTTGATCCCGCACTCCGGCCGTATTGCACCAATGCCAGTTGAACCCCCGCACCGGCTTGACCAGGCCGGCCGGCGCACCTCCTACCTCTGGACAAGCATCCTCCGGATCTCCTTCGACGTATTGATCCATCTCCACCGCATACGTACCGGTTTCCTCGTAGAGGATATGAATCGTGTCGGTCTCTTCGAACCAAAACATCCGCCCACCCTGGAATCGCTGCTCGGCTGCCCAGGTGTGGCGGGCCTCACTGAGGGGACACCCCAGGGCCGCCATCCAATCGGGGTGTTCGGCCAGACGGGAGGCAAATTCAGGCGCGATGGCCACGGAACACGGCTCTGGTGTTGCCGTTGGAGGGGGCACCGTCGGTGTTGGCCGCGACGTGGAGACTGGTTTCTGCGTCGGTGTCGGTGGAGATACTGTCGGAGGTGTAGTCATTGTTGGATGAACGGTCGGCTCTTCTTGGGAAGGCAGGGTCGGCACCTCTGCCTCTGTTTCACCACCCTCAGCTTCGGCCGTCTGCTGATTCAACTCGGCGGCCACCGTCTCTGCCACGAATGTTTGGATCGCCGATGCGTCAGATGTGGGAGACGGAGAAGGCTGAGGAGATTGAGTAGGCGCTAGCGGCCCACAGGCCAACGTCACCATTACCATAATCAACGCCACCACAGAAAGGGTCAACATACGGGTATTCATATATCCTCCTTCAAGCTAATCACCACTACAGGGCAAAAAGTAGCGCACAGATGGGATGGTTCATTTTCTCCTGGGAATTGGTTTACACTTTGGGCTGCCTCAAG
>CAZXVB010000395.1:0-2894 GCA_964643875.1 uncultured Anaerolineales bacterium
AATCGGGCGGCATCCGGTGCGTAACGCAAAGTGTCAACCAATGATGAACCATCCCATATTTTGGATAGTGAACCGGCACAAACGTATATGTCATTATACCCCTATTTTGTCCGAACCCCAAGGGCGCTTGGAAATCTCGCCCTGGAGGACCACCAGCGTCTCGCTTGGATAGCGCCTCGACGGCATGCCGTCGGGACAACGGCGACTCGACCGGCAGTATTTTGGGAATCATACTGTTATGGCATTTCCAGGGGAAAGCCGTTCAATCCCCGGAGGGCCTGCCAGGCAGCCATCACCTGGAATCGGGTCTCAGCCAACGTCCCATCAGTACGAATAACGACATCGGCCTGTGCTATTTTCTCCTCCTGAGGAGGCTGCGCCTCGACCCGCAAGCGGGCCTCCGTGGCGCTCAGTCCCCGCGTACGCATCAGTCGCTCGATCTGTTGGGCGACCGAACAAGTCGTAACCCAGACTTGGTCATACCGGGCTGCCATACCGGCCTCCAACAACTTGATCGCTTCCACCAATACCACCGGCGTCGCTGCGGCAGTGATCCGTCGTTCCACTTCGGGGATGATAGCGGGGTGGAGGATAGCCTCCAGGCGAGCCAGGGCTTGCGCATCGGCAAACACCATCGCTCCCAAGCGCCGACGATCTATCTCCCCATCGGGTCGTAGGATATGCGCCCCAAACACAGCGACGATCTCCGCGTAGGTCGGTGTACCGCTGCGCATCACTTCGTGCGCCACGCGATCCGCGTCAATGTACGTGGCCCCCAACTCAACCAGCATCCCCGCCACGGTGGATTTGCCGGTGGCGATGTTCCCCGTCAAGCCGATGACGATGGGAGAAACAGGCTTCTTGGATCTCGATTTCGACTTCAATCACCCTCCAATGCAACCCATGCCACCAGTGTCATCTCCAATTCATGCTCGATCCGGCCATACTCTTCCCCCAGGTGGCACACCCGGTCTACATCCTGCCGTTCGCTGGCGGCGGCCAGCTCTTGCCCCAATTGCTCCTTGAGTGTCTCCAGGTGGAGAATACGGGCCTCCAATTCCTCCCGCTGTTTCGCCAGCCGGGCCGCTGCCCGTTCGGCAGCCCGACGCGCCGCCCGTTCCCGCTGCCGGGCCATCACAACGGCGTCCTTCTCGCCCTCGGCTGCCCGACGCTCCCGACGCTGCCGCATCCAAACCTGGTATGCTTCGTACCCGGCGCTTCCCCCCTCGAACGTCCACAAGCGGCCATCGGCAATGGCCCAGATGTGAGTAGCCAGACGGCGAATCAGATAGCGGTCGTGGCTGATCAACAACCAGGTACCCCCGAATTGGGCCAGTACTTCCTGAAGCACCTCCTGGGAAGGAATGTCGAGGTGGTTAGTTGGCTCATCCAGCAACAATACATTCGCTCCCCGTAACGCCAACAGGGCCAAGGCTACACGAGCTTGCTCTCCTCCCGAAAGGTCTCCCACTGCCTTGAACACATCATCTCCGGAGAAGTGGTAGCGTCCCAGCCAGGAACGAGCCTGGGAGATCGTCAGGTCGGCCGCCTCCAGCACGGTCTGCAAAACCGTCCTGGCCGGGTCGAGATTGGTATGTCCCTGGGCAAAGTACCCCAATGTAACGCTGGCTCCTATGCGCACCCGGCCCGTCAGCGGAGGGATTTCCCGCAATATGGTACGCATCAGGGTCGTTTTGCCACACCCGTTCGGCCCAACCAAGGCCACCCGTTGCCCTCGCCGCAACTCGACCTCGTCCACCGTGACGAGCGGAGCATCGGATGTATACCCCACGGCGAGATCATAGAGGCCTACAACCAGATCGCCGCTGCGGAGCACATTTTTCTCCAGGGAAAAACCAATCGGACGGTCTGTATGGGGACGTTCGACCAACGTCAACCGTTCCAGCCGCTTGCGACGCCCCCGGGCCTCTGCCGCCCGCTGACCGGCAATATTCCGCTGGATGAAATCCTCTGCACGGGCGATCTGCTGTCTCTGACGCTCATAGGTCGCCTTGCGGTTCGCCAGCCGCTCGGCGCGTTGTGTGACGTAGGCGCTGTAATTGCCGCGATAACGCTCCAGCCGCCCCGCCGAAAGCTCCCACACCCGCTCGGCGACGGCGTCCAGGAAAGCCCGGTCATGGGCCACCACGACGACAGCGCCGCGCCAGTCACGCAAATAATTCTCCAGCCACTCAACCCCCTCCAGATCGAGGTGATTAGTCGGCTCATCCAACAACAATAGATCCGGCTCCTCCAGGAGCATCCTGGCCAACAGAGCGCGGGTCCGTTGCCCGCCGCTGAGGTAGTGGAGAGGGTGATCGAATTCCTCGCGGGCGAACCCCAGCCCCGACAACACCTGTTCGATCCGTTGTGGATACGTATACCCGCCGGCCAGCTCAAATGCTTCTAAAGCCGGGCCATAGCGAGCTAAAGCCTCTTCATACGTGTGGGGATCGGTCATTGCGGCCTCCAAACGACGGAGTTCCTCGGCCTGAGCCAACAGATCGGCGAACACCGTGGACATTGCGCTGCGCAATGTCCTATTGGACCCATTACCGCTCAGGTTGTCACTTAGATCGAGTACCTCTCCAACCTGTTGCGGCAGATAGACAATCCGCACGCTCCGTGCGCGGTGAACCACGCCCTCTGTGGGCGAGTCCAGGCCGGCGATTAGGCGCAACAACGTCGTCTTGCCGGACCCGTTCGGCCCGACCAACGCGATACGTGCCCCACGAGGGATCTCGAACGAGAGGCCAGAAAAGATATCTTGCGGACCGTATGCATGGCCCAAATTACGGACTGTCAAAATAGACATCTCACATCCAATTAAAGCCGTCCGCTTCTCTATTCAACGCATACTGCGCCCCATTTCGAGGACGGCTCCGACGGTATTA
>CAZXVB010000396.1:0-2879 GCA_964643875.1 uncultured Anaerolineales bacterium
GTAATTTCAAACTTGCGGGAGGGTTACCGATCAATATGTCGGGTAGTGAAATTCGTATACTCGCTCTGAGGTGCCGTAATTTGCTAATTCGTAGAGGGAGTTTGTGATGCATGAGCGAATCATCACCATCGAGCGACACATCATCGAACAACAACGTCAGTATCCTGAGGCTACCGGTGCGTTTTCCAGTCTACTGTACGACATCGCTCTAGCAGCCAAGATCATTGCACGGGAGACCACCCGGGCCGGATTGGCAGCTATCCTGGGGTTGGCCGGTAAAGTCAATGTCCAGGGTGAACAACAAATGAAGCTCGATATCTTTGCCCATGAAACTATGGTGCGGATGAATAGTTTCACCAACCGTTTGGCTGTGATGGCTTCGGAAGAGCAGGACGGCATTATCTCCATTCCCGCCGACTACGGTGTTGGTAAATATGTGTTGGTATTCGATCCATTGGACGGCTCATCCAACATTGATGTCAACGTCAGTATCGGGACCATATTTGGTATCTACCGACGGCTGAGCCAAAGCGGGCCGGGGATCTTACAAGATTGTCTTCAAAAGGGCAAGCACCTGGTGGCTGCAGGATATATCATCTATGGCTCTAGCACAATGATGGTCTACAGCACCGGACATGGTGTCCATGGTTTCACATTGGACCCCGGCCTGGGGGAGTTCTTACTTTCCCATTCCAACATCCAAATCCCACAAACCCCGAAATATTACAGTGTCAACCAGGGGTACGCTCCCTATTGGAGTCAAGGGGTACAAAGGTTCACGCAGTGGCTACAGGGAATGGACCCGGAAGAGAAACGAAAGCCGCTATCCGGCCGGTATATCGGATCGCTGGTGGCGGATTTCCACCGCAATCTACTGTCTGGCGGTATCTTCTACTATCCCGCCGATGCCCGTAGGCCCCATGGAAAGCTCCGTTTGTTGTATGAGGCTATCCCCCTGGCATTCATCGCCGAACAGGCTGGCGGGTATGCCTCTGATGGCAGGGGGCCTATTCTGGAGCGTCAGCCAGAGTCGTTGCATCAGCGAACCCCCCTATTCATCGGCAACCGGGAACTGGTCGAAAGAGCAGAAATGTTCATTGCCCAATACGATACACAAGACAAACAGTCTGCATAACAAACGAAAAGTAGGTGAGCGTGATGAGCGAGAAATGGGACGAAAGTGAACGGAATGGAGTAAATGAGTTGAACGAAGCCGAAAAAGTCCTCATCCCAGAATTTGGCACTTCTGAAGGGGTAGAATGGGAAGAAATCTCTGTGGAGGGAGAAGAGAAAGAGGCTGAACTTGAGGGCCAATACCTCCGTGAGATCGAGATGGGAATGTTGGAATCCAAAACGCTGGCTGAATTGCGGGAGATGGCCAAGAGTTGGGATATCTCTGGGTTCAGTCGCCTGAAAAAGGAAGACCTGATCCTTCGAATTTTACAAGCCAAAGCAGAACGGGAGGGTCTCATATTCGGCGGTGGAATTCTGGATATCGTAGACGATAACAAGGGGTACCTACGTTGCAATCACTACAAGCCAGGCCCCAAGGACGTGTACGTCTCGCAATCTCAGATCCGTCGTTTCGGCATGCGCACCGGTGATATGGTCGTGGGACAGGTCCGTCCCCCCAAGGATAACGAGAAATACTTCAGTCTGCTGCGGGTAGAGGCTGTGAACGGGATGGACCCGGAATCTGCTAGAAAACGACCATTTTTCGAGTCCTTGACGCCAATCTTTCCCACCGAACGCTTTATGTTGGAAAAGAAGCACAGCCACATTACTACACGCTTGTTGAGCATGATCGCCCCCATCGGGAAGGGCCAGCGTGGTTTGATTGTGTCTCCTCCCAAAGCCGGCAAGACCACCGTGCTCAAGCGGATCGCTAACGGCATCACTGCCAATCACCCAGAAGTGCACCTGATGGTCGTCCTCATCGGTGAACGACCGGAAGAAGTCACTGATATGGACCGTTCGGTGGAAGCGGAAGTGATCAGTTCCACATTCGACGAGCCGGTCAAAAGCCATGCCGGGGTAGCTGAGCTGGCATTGGCACGTGCCAAACGATTGGTCGAATGTCGGAGAGATGTGGTGATTCTGTTGGATAGCATCACGCGTCTCTCACGGGCCTACAACTTAGTCGTACAACCCAGTGGGCGTACACTGTCCGGTGGGCTCGATCCGGCTGCTCTCTACCCGCCCAAGCACTTTTTTGGTGCGGCTCGCAACATTGAAGAAGGCGGCAGCCTGACCATCATTGCCACTTGTCTGGTGGATACCGGTAGCCGGATGGATGATATGATTTACGAGGAATTCAAAGGGACCGGCAATATGGAACTCCATCTGAACCGCAAACTTCAGGAGCATCGTATTTTCCCGGCTTTCGACATCGAACGCTCCGGAACGCGCCGTGAGGAGTTGTTGTTGGACGAGGATACCATTCAGAAGATTTGGATTATGCGTCAACGGGTGTTGGATTCCATCGCGGCCGGTTACAGCATTTCCAAGGCGATGCAGGAACTCCTTCAGGTATTGAAAAGTACCGACAGCAACGAAGAGTTCCTCAATCTATTTGTGCGGATGACCGAGTTGGAAAGCTAACACGTAAACCATGAGCGACCGTCTCTCCTACAGCGGCGGCCCTTGTGGGTAGGGCTTGTGTATTCCAAGAGTGTTCGTCACGAGCTTTCATTATGCGCGGGGGGCGGTTGCGCGATCATCAATAACTCCTCCTTAGCCAGCCTGTGTCCCAAATGCGACAGGCTTAGGCACGCGCGTTGACATTTCCCCTCAGAACGATATAATCCCCTGGTTATCCAATTTAGGTACTGGAGTCTGGCAAATTTCAAAAGGCTTAATAATTTTTACATAGGACGCAG
>CAZXVB010000397.1:0-2862 GCA_964643875.1 uncultured Anaerolineales bacterium
ACGCAGGTGGACAGCCAGCTTTAGCTCCTCAGGCGCGGTTTCAACCGTCGGCCTGGAAGTGACGGTCACCTTGTTCCAGTGTGGGAACGTAACGTGATGAGATACGCACATTTGACACACACTGCGATGTCGAGTATCATAACAACGTGCGGTCATTGGTCTTCAGGTTCGAAAGGGGGTTGATATGTCTACTGTCACTGTGACTACGTATGGAAAACTCCGGTTGTTCTTCTCCATCGGTATGATGTTGGCCATCGTCTCCGTGATCGCTCTCCCTGTGTTGGCCGTGCCCTCACAGGAGGGCAACGTCGTCCACGTGGTCCATCCAGGGGAGACGTTGTACAGCATTGCCCGTCGGTATGGAGTCAGTGTGGCGTCCATTTCTTCCGTTAACGGGATCGTCAATCCCAATCTGATTTACGTGGGCCAGCGGTTACTCATTCCTACGTATGCTACCGGCAGTCCCAGCGGGCAGATCATCCACGTCGTACAGCCCGGTGAGACGCTTTTCAGCATTGCGTTGCGATATGGCCTGGACCCATGGACCATCGGATATGCCAATGGTCTGACGAACTTGAACTACATATTCGTGGGTCAACGGCTGGTGATTCCCAAAACGACCGCACCGCAACCACAACCGACCATTGCCCCGCGCCCAACGTCTATGCCGATATCCTGGCCCGGCCCCTGGCGCGGAGAGTATTTCGACAATGACACGCTCAACGGTAGCGCATACGTGACACGGGATGATGCACAGATCAACTTCGATTGGAACTCCGGCCCACCGGCTGGCGGGATGCCGGTCAACGCCTTCTCCGTGCGCTGGGTGGGGACTTTTCCCTTCGAGGCCGGGACGTACCGCTTCTACGCCAGGGTTGACGATGGAGTCCGTCTGTACGTGGATGGAGAGCTAGTCATTGATGGCTGGCGGGACGGGGCCCTGCGCCTGTACAGCGCGGACCGGGCAATGACGGCCGGAGATCACGAGGTCAAGGTGGAATACTACGACCGGATCCAGGTTGCCGACGTCCACGTTTGGTGGAAACAGATCTCCACTGCGGTGACGGCCACGGCCACGCCGGCGGCGACCCTCTCCCCTGGAGCCACCGCAACCCCTGCCTCGACCGGTGTATGGTTCGGTCAGTTCTTCAACAATGAAACCCTGGAAGGGGAACCGGTGCTGACCCATTACGTGCCGGCCATTGAGTTCAATTGGGGGACCCATAGCCCGGACCCGGCTGTGTGGTGGGATGGATTCTCCGCCCGGTGGGTGCGTACGATCCAGTTGAACACCGACCACTATCGCTTCTGTACGATGAGTGACGACGGCGTGCGTATCTGGGTGGGAGATGACCTGGTGACGGACGAATGGCACGCCAATGATGGCTCCATACCCCACTGCGATACCTATTGGGCCAAGACCGGAACGTATGAGGTCACAGTGGAGTATTACGAGCATGGCGGAGATGCAATGATCTACGTATGGTGGGAACCACATTGATTGTGTAAGTGGCAAGTTGGAACTGAGAATATTTTGGGAGGCAGTGTAATGATCGTTACAACCAAACAATTATTTGAACAGGCTTACGGAAAGTATGCGCTGGGAGCATACAACATCAACAATGCAGAGCAAGTGATGGGGTTGTTCCGGGGAAATATTCAATCGCAAGCACCATTCATTTTGCAGATTTCACGGGGGGCGCGAAAATATACCGATAAACGTTTGCTGGAGGCAATGATTCGGGCCGCCAATGAGATTTTCCCGGAGGCGATTTTCGCTGTACACCTGGATCATGGGGACGAGGAGACTTGCTATGACTGTATCGAGTCCGGGTTCTACTCCTCGGTGATGATTGATGCCAGCCATATGCCTTTCGAGGAAAACGTGGCTACGACTCGTCGGGTCGTGGAACGTGCCCACGCCAAGGGAATCAGCGTTGAGGCCGAACTGGGGCAGTTGGGAGGCGTCGAAGAGGATATCAGTGTGGATGAGGAAAAAGTGCACCTGACGGACCCCGAACAGGCTGCGGAATTCATCGCGCGCACGGGGTGCGACAGCCTGGCATGCGCCATCGGGACCAGCCACGGGGCATTCAAGTTTTCCGGCACTCAGACGTTGCATTTCGAGATCATCGAGGCAATTCAAAAATTGGTGCCTGGGTTCCCGTTGGTTATGCATGGCTCGTCCTCAGTGCCGCAGGAGGAAGTTGAACGGATCAATGCCGCTGGCGGCAATTTGAAAGGAGCCAGGGGGGTTGATCCGAAGCAATATCTGCCGGCGGCTAAATTGGGGGTTTGCAAGATCAACATTGATACCGATGGCCGCCTGGTCTGGACGCGGGTGCATCGGGAATTCTTCCGGGATCATCCGGAGGTCTTCGACTTCCGTCCCATTGGGAAGGTGTTTATGGAAGAGTACGCCCGTTTCATCGCCAGCCGGAACGAACTGTTGGGCTCGGCCGGGCATCTGGAGGAGGTGCGAGCAGCGTTGCAATCGTAGCAATTGCAGGGAATCACTCCCTACCCCATTCATTACCCGACATATTGAATAGACTCACATCAGGGCACAAAATGCCCCCAAACCGCTCCTGAACTTGCGGGAGGGTCAAAATGTCGGGTAGTGAGCCTACTCCATAGGGGTTCAATGGTGGAGGGCAGCCGTCGTTTTGCGGCTGTCCTCCATTTTGTTTGAGTGGGGGTACTGCTCAGGCTATTTCTGTTAGCGATTGAAATCGCCTCTTTGCCGCAGTTTCTGCGACGGCCAAGCCTGTAGGAACCTGCGGGAGGCTGGCTTACCCCACGAATCCCATTGACCCGGAAAACTGAGCCGTGGGACAGGCTTTCTAGCCTGTCCTGACAGCC
>CAZXVB010000398.1:0-2847 GCA_964643875.1 uncultured Anaerolineales bacterium
ATCGTTTGAACATCGCCTGGAACAGAGACGGGCAAGGGAGGAAATGATGAGTTCGAAGTTGAACACGGTGATTTTGCTGATGATCCTGGTGGCACTGGTCGTTTTGACCGTCGGGGGATTTGCATTGATGCGCACGTTGCAAAAACTGACACATCCCCTGGAAGAAGCTCGGCAAACGGTCGAGGAGCAAATCGAAGAGATCGTCCAATCAACGCCGACGATCATACCGGACCCGATGACCATCATCCGTCAGGTGCAAGGACTGAGCCGCCTGGAGACAGCCTCGTATACCATTGAGAAGGTCATCACGGCTGAATCTGGCCAAGGGGCTTTTTCCTTCCTGTTTGGCGACCGCCTGATCCTGGTAGCCCACGGCCAGGTCATCGCGGGAGTGGACATGGAGAAGATGGCCGCCGGGGACATCCTCATAGATGGAGATCGGGTGATTGTGACCCTGCCGCCGGCCGAGGTTCTGGTCGTCACCCTGGACAATCAAAAATCCTACATTTATGATCGGGACACCGGATTCGTGGGAATGAACCCGGCGCTGGAAACGGAGGCCAGGCAAGCCGCGGAAGAAGAGATCCTGCAGGCCGCCCTGGGAGATGGGATTCTCGACATGGCTCAGGAAAACGCCGAGGTGTATATCCGCAACCTGATCCTTTCCCTTGGTTTCCGCGAAGTGGTCTTCGTCCGTTCTACCTTGCCAGGAGGGTCGCTTCCCACGCCGACACCGGTTGAGCCGTAGCGCTTCGTGTTCTTGTCGAGAGGGTCAAGTTGAAGTACAATACAACCGGCATACATGTTTGCACATCGTATTTACACGATGTAACGAGGTAGCCCTATGGAACCCGTGTTGCTCAACAATCGCTATCGCCTGCTGGAACTGGTAGGTTCCGGTGGAATGGCAGCCGTGTACCGTGGTGTGGACAACCTGCTCGAACGTCAGGTCGCCATCAAGATTCTGCGGGAGGCCTATGCTAACGACCCGGCTTTCCTGGCCCGCTTTCAGCGGGAGGCACGGGCGGCGGCCAAATTGGATCATCCCAATATCGTCACCGTCTACGACGTCGGGCAGGATGGAGACCGACACTACATCGTGATGGAATACGTAGGTGGGCTAGACCTGAAGACATTGATCCGTCGGCGGGGACGGTTGGATGTTGATGAAGCAGTGAATATCGCGATCCAAATCGCATCCGGCGTAGGGCATGCCCACCGGGCAGGTATCATTCACTGCGATATCAAGCCCCAGAACGTCCTGGTCACCAAGGAAGGTCAAGCCAAAGTAACGGATTTCGGCATTGCGCGGGCGCTTTCCGCGTCGGGCATCACCGAATCCGAAACCGTATGGGGCAGTCCGCTCTACTTTGCCCCCGAACAGGCCAGCGGTAAACCGCCCACTCCCGCCTCCGATGTGTACAGCATCGGGGTCGTATTATATGAAATGCTGGCCGGCGTCCCTCCGTTCCAGGCTGACAATCCTACCGCGCTGGCATTGATGCACATGCAAGAGGACCCACCGCCGCTGGCGATCTACGCCCCACAGACGCCGGCCCGGCTAGAGCAAATCATCTTCAAAGTGATGTCCAAAGAACCGAAGGACCGCTATCGCATCGCCGATCACCTGGCGCACGTACTGGCGGAATACCGCAGGCAGAGCGAACAGTTGACCGGGTGGCAACCCGCGGTTCCCACCTCACCATCCACCTCGTTCTCCTCACCCTCGGCGTCTCCCCCGCTCACCCAGGAGGAACAGATCGGGGCTGGGCCAGACCGGTTGACCTGGATATTGGGTGTCATCGCTTTCATCGCCGTCATTGGGTTGATTCCCCTGTGGTGGACCGTCTACAAAGCCTACTCCGCCCCTCCATCGTTACCCGTCGTCTCTTCCCCCACCCCGTTGGTAACACGCACCCCACAGGTCCCCTCCGTGGCGGTGCCGAACCTGGTGGGGAAGTCCCTCGAAGAAGCCCAGGCAGCGCTCCGCCAGTCCGGATTGCGCTTCACGGTGATCGAAGACGAAGCTGGGTTCGACCCACAATTCGAGAAAGGCGTCGTGCTCGCTCAGGAGCCGGCCGCCGGCGAGCAAGTGCCGGTGAATACGGAAATTCAACTCACTATCAACGGCCCCGGTCGTGAGATGACGATGCCCAACGTCACCGGCTATCCCATAGACCTGGTGCAAGACGGACTGGAATCCAATGGCCTACGGGTCATTGCCGAGGATGTATGGAGCACGGAGACCGTCGGGATGGTGCTGGCCCAAACCCCTGTCCCCAGTACGACGATTCACGCGGGAGATACCGTCACACTGACGGTCAGCGGCGGGGTGGACGTCCCAATCCCACTAGAGGTGAATCTGGCGGACCTGATCACCTTAGAAAGCGCTGAACTGCGACAAAACACGTTCCAACCGGGGGGGATCATTGCCGTCACACTCCGCTGGTATGGGCAGCGTGCGATAGACACGCCCTACGTAGTCTTCGTGCATGTCATCGCACCGGATGGGCAACTCGTTGCCCAACAGGATAAGGAGCCATTCACAGCAACCACTACCTGGGTGCCGGGCATAGAGATCGTAGACCCTCATCAGGTGACTTTGCCCACCAACCTGGCGGCTGGCCAGTACGAGTTGCGGGTGGGAATGTATCCTCAGGGACAGCCTGGGTCTCGACTGTCGGTGGTGGACGCCGGACAGGCCAGTGTGGAGTCGAACAGTATTCTAATCACGTATGTGGATATCCAGCCCTGAGCGTATTCCCTTACTGGAGTCTGGCAAATTTCAAAAAGCTTAATAATTTGGGTGCGTTTCATTTCAGTTGGAAAGTGGGCAACCCTCCCGCA
>CAZXVB010000399.1:0-2845 GCA_964643875.1 uncultured Anaerolineales bacterium
GTCAAAATGTCGGGTAGTGAGTTCAGGCCGACGGTTGAAACCGCGCCTGAGGAGCCCTCCAGAGGCGATTTCAATCGCTAACAGAAGTAGCCTGAGTAGTTACCACCTATAAAGAAAACGTTGGCAGCCGACTTGTAGCAAAGTATACATCGAAACCCATATGCACGCAACCAAACTTGACAAATTCATGTTTTCCGATATACTATACTGCTGTAGGGTATATAATTGAATTTTGGACACATGCATTTTGCGACAGATTCTGCGTGGAGGTGAAAATGCCCATTTACGAGTACCGTTGTGATGACTGTGGTAAAGTGTTCGAGCTGTTCGTCCGCTCAGTTCGATCCCAGAAAACACCAACGTGTCCTCATTGTCAGAGCACGAAGGTAAGCAAGAACATTTCACTGTTCGGTGTCGGCGGAAGCCGGTCGAGTCGTACAACGAGCACCGGTGGGGCCTCTTGCAGCACCGGCTCTCTCTGAGGGGTTAGCCGGTAAGGGGCCGTGTGCCCCCAAATAGGGAGAGTGAGTCGTGAAGTTATGTGATCCGACTGCGAAGGCAGATTTGTTGAATCGAGTACGGCGGATGGAAGGCCAGGCTCGGGGAGTGGCCCGTATGATCGAGGAAGACCGGGATTGTAGCGAAATCCTGCAGCAGTTGGCAGCAGTCCGCTCCGCGGCCCACCAGGCGACGGTAGCATTGGTACGAGTCTATGCCAGTGAGTGCGTGATGTCCGAAGGTTCGCCCCAGGAAATCGCCGATGCGTTGGCAACGGCGCTTTCCAGGCTGGCGTGAAGTCCCCTGTGGCCCCAAGGGTGCCTTGCATACGGGGCAATCTAAACTAGAACTACAACTAAAAGGAGTAAGGTTAAATGGCGTTGTTAAATGCAGAAATTGCGGAACAGGTGAAGAAAGAACTGGCGGACGTAGCCGGTCCGGTTCGATTGGTGATGTTTACTCAGGAGTTCGAATGTGAATATTGCACCGAGACCCGCCAGTTGGTGGAAGAGGTCGCGGCTCTCTCGGATCAGTTAACAGCCGAGATCCACAATTTCGTGACCGACGGCGATAAGGCCAAAGAATTGGACATAGACAAGATTCCAGCCATCGCTGTGATCGGCGCCGAGGACTATGGTGTGCGCTTTTATGGGATTCCGTCGGGATATGAGTTTACCTCTTTACTGCATGCCATCAAGGCAGTAGCGGCCGGCACGTCGGATTTGAGCGCCGAGGGAATAAAGGTCCTGGAAGAGCTGAAAGAGCCGGTCCACATCCAGGTTTTCGTCACCCCCACCTGCCCGTATTGTCCCCGTTCGGTGGTCTTGGCGCATCATATGGCCATCGCCAGCCCAATGGTGCGGGCGGATATGGTGGAGGCAACCGAATTCCCACACCTGTCACTCAAATATCAGGTCATGGGGGTCCCTCGAACTGTTATCAACGAGACAGCATACATTGAAGGAGCCGCCCCGGAGGAGATGGTGATTGCCAAGCTTCAAGAAGCGTTGGCCGAGGCTTGATTTGACCTTTACTGTGATAGGCACAGGAGGAACCAGGACATGCTGGATTTCAAACTGACCGAGCATCAAGTGGATGAGGCGGCGGGAGATGAGGCAAAGGACACGCTTTATGACCTGATTATCATCGGGGGCGGACCGGCCGGCCTGACGGCTGCGATCTACGCCGGTCGAGCGCGACTGAAGACGCTGGTGTTGGGCGGTTCGCTCCCAGGTGGACAGCCGTCCAACACCGACCTGGTGGACAATTATCCCGGTTTTCCCGAATCCATCGAAGGCCCGGCACTGGCGCAGCAGTTCCAACAGCAGGCCGAGCGCTTTGATGCCCAGATCAAAATGGAGGTCGTGACGCGGGTTGATTTTTCCGCCTCTCCCTTCGTCGTTTGGACGCACAGCGGGGAGTACCGGGGACGGTCCGTGATTGTGGCGACCGGGGCCGAGCCGCGTCACTTGGGCGTACCGGGGGAGGAGCGCTTCTTTGGCCGGGGGGTCTCAGCATGCGCTACTTGTGATGGGTTCTTCTACCGCGACAAGACCGTGGTGGTAGTCGGCGGCGGTGATAGCGCCGTGACCGAGGCATTGTTCTTGACCCGCTTCGCCCGCGAGGTGATCGTCATCCACCGGCGGGATGCACTGCGGGCCACGAAGATCAATCAAGAGCGAGCGCTCGCGAATCCCAAGCTCCGCTTCGTGTGGGATTCGGTCGTGGAAGAAGTGCTGGGGGAGAAAACGGTGACCGGCGTACAGATACGAAACGTCAAGACAGGAGAAACGTCGCTCATCGAGACAGATGGAGTGTTCGTGTACATCGGGATGAACCCCCGCACGGAGACATTCGCCGGGCAGTTGGAGCTGGACGAGCAGGGTTACATCGTCTCCGACCGCCGTCAGCGGACGAGTGTCCCAGGAGTGTTCGTGGCCGGGGACGTGCAGGACCCGCTGTATCGCCAGATTGTGGTGGCGGCCGGAAGCGGCGCCATTGCTGCGATGGAAGTGGAGAAGTTCCTGGAAGAATATCCGAAGAAGTAGGAAAATGCCCGACCATCCGACACCGATCAAGATACCCCAGGTAGATGAAGAGCGTTGTCAAGTATGCCGCAAATGCGTGGCGCGGAAAGTCTGCCGGGTTAAGGCCATCGTGGCGATAGACCCCGGCGAGCCGCCTTTCGTGGATGCGAGCTTGTGCTATGGCTGTCTGGTCTGTGTGCCAGCATGTCCTTATGAGGCCATCGTCGTGTAGGGAAAAACACGTTGTCTGTCGGTAACCGATGGGTTCACTACCCGACATATTGATCGGTAACCCTCCCGCAGGTTTGAAATTACGTCAG
>CAZXVB010000400.1:0-2825 GCA_964643875.1 uncultured Anaerolineales bacterium
GGCTACCGGGGTTGCTTTTCTCTCTCCCATCGTGCCCTTTTACCGGCCAGATGCGCCGGAACTAAAATCGAACAGTGTCCGAATTTTGTATAATGGTCAGCGAAACTCTGGACACCTGTAGGCAATTGCTGTAAAGTAGTCAACGTTCCAACGCTTCGCTCGTAAATCTGCTCCTTAATGCGGTAAAGTGTCCCCGATTGCCAGGCCGATTCCTCCGCCTGTCACACCGTAGTCGTAGTAGATCACATACGTCGCGCCTGTCTTGATGACCGAGGGTGATTGGAGGATCTGCATGGAGGTGGCCGGATCATCGCCCGGCGAGAGGATCGGGTTGCCTTCGTGTTTGTTCCAGTTGATGCCGTCGGGACTGGTGGCGTATCCGATGCTGACACTTGTCTCGCTTCCACCGGTGTAGAACATCTCCCAACCGTCCTCAGTTGGCAGGACGGCACATCCCCATACGCCTATGCCGTCCCAGCTCCCCTCTGGCCCCGGTCTGAGCACCGGTTCACCTCGCTTTTTCCAGGTGATGCCGTCGGACGAAGTGGCCATGCCGATCATAGCGATGCTTCCATAACGACTGCCACCGGTATAGTACAGCACGTATCCCTCGTCGGTGAGCAGCACGCTTTCAGGCACGACGTAGTCGGCGTCCCACGCTTCAGGGTCGCCGACCAGTAACACCGGCTGCTCGTTTCGCTTCCACGGGCCGATCGGGTCGTGTGCGGTGGCCCGTCCGATGGCTTTCCCCGCTCCCCCTTGGCCGCCGCCGGCGTTGTAATACAATACCCATTGGTCGCCATCAAGCAGTGGCACGCCTCTGTTGACCTGACGGGCATCGAATCCGCGTTCGTCGCCGGTCAGGATCGGCTCTGCGGCCTGGCGGGTGAACGTCCACCCGTTGGAGGAAGTCGCGTAGCCGATTGCCATCGTGGGGAGGGTGTCGTCGGCGCTGCCGTTGTAAAACATGTGATAGATGCCGTCTTTGAGGATGACGCGCGGGCTGAAGACGGCGCTGCTGTCCCAGGAATCCGCCGCACCGAGGGGGAGGACGGGGTTGCCGGGGTGGGGCGTGATGGGGCCATCACCCATCAGCGTCGGTGTGGCGCTCGCCGCCGGGGTAGGTGTGGAGGTCGGCATAGGCTGTGTTGTGCATGCTGGCAACAGCAGGGTCAACCAGATCAGGATGATGATGCTCGTTGTTTTTGTCGGTTTCATCATTGCTTTGTCGGTCATACGGAGATCTCCTATTTTGTCCAAAGTCCAACACAAGGAGGAGGCTCCAAGCAAATGGGGGTCGCCCTCCTCCGCAGGATCAACGGTAAGTAGTGATATTTGGGGAGGGGCGTTTGAATTGTCTCCGCAAGGGCGCGGGCGGCGTCAATCCGTCCCCAACCGATGTACTCGTCCCAACCGGGTAGTTGGAGTGTACCACTGTTGACGTCGAATGTGGTGGTCGTGATGATCCCGCCGACCTGTGAGGCACTCAGGTGTGGTCGAGCGCTCCAGATCAACGCGGCCAGCCCGGAGACGTGGGGCGCAGCCATTGAGGTGCCGCTCTTGGTGAAATAGTTGCCTCGGTACCAGGTGCTGTAGATCTCCACTCCCGGGGCGGCCACGTCTACCTGGGGGCCGTGATTGGAGAAGCTCGGACGAAGGTCGTCCCTGTCCGTGGCAGCTACGGCCAGTACGTGCTCGCAGGCCGCCGGGTAGAGCACGGCATCGTAGCCGTCCGTGGTATCCCGGTTTCCGGCGGCCGCCACCGTTAACACGCCGTGGGTGTGCGCGTAGTTCACGGCCTCCTGGAGCGTTTGAGAGGACTCACGCCCTCCCAGGCTGAGGTTGATCACCCGTGCGCCGTTGTCAACTGCGTAGATGATGCCCTGGGCGATGTCGGAGTACCAGCCGCTGCCGTATTCGTCCAGCACTTTGACGGTCATCAGGCGGGCATTTCCGGCTATCCCGGCGATCCCCGTTTCGTTGTCAATCCCTGCCCCGGCGATGCCGGCCACGTGGCTGCCGTGACCGCTGTCATCCGCGACCTGGTTGTTCTCCGCGGGCACGTATGTATATTCTTCCCCATTCCAGACCCATTGGTGATAGAAGTGCCAGCCCCAGGTATCGTCCACTTGGCCGTTGCCGTCGTCGTCTATCCCGTTGCCGGGCGTCTCACCGGGGTTGTTCCACAGGTTCGCTGCCAGGTCCTCGTGGTTCAGTCGGATGCCGGAATCCACGATGGCGATGACGATGCTCTCCGTACCGGTAGTGACAGTCCATGCGCTGGGAGCGCCGATTTGGGTCGGTCCCCACTGCCGAGGCCAATCCGGGTCGTTGGGTATGAAGACATCGGTGGCGTGGGCAGCGTAGTCGAGTTCGGCGAAAGCCACGCGCGGGTCCTGTTGCAGCGTTTCCAACACGGCACACTCCATACCGACCGGCGCGTGGATTGCTGCCACACCGATGACTGGCATATCCGCGGCGACGGTCCAGCGGCTCAGAAGGGAATTCCTCTGGGCGTGGGAGGTATCGGAGCGAAGACCAACCAACACGATGCCCGGCGCATAGTCACCGGGGCAGGGGGGGGCGGCGAGCGAGATTTCCATTCGCTCGGCCCGGCCTGCGCAGATGATCATCATCGGTCCGATCAGCCCGGTTACAATTGCAATGAGAGAGAAGAACGAGCGTTGTAAACGGGCTACCATTTTCGATTCACCCATCCTACCCACCGCGTTCTTGCGGACAGGGAAAGCCGCCGGGGGAAGCCCCGGCGGCTTTGTTGCTATCCCGTTTGGGAAGCCCTGCCGGTCTGGTTAGATCAGAAGTTC
>CAZXVB010000401.1:0-2824 GCA_964643875.1 uncultured Anaerolineales bacterium
AGCCTGGCCGCTTTAACGGAATCAATGCGTGGATTCTCCTCTGGATAGAAGGCACCGAGTAAGGCCTCCTTGGCTTCGGGCGGGAGGGAGCTTTGGCAGCCGCCCAACGCGACCAGCACTGTGACGACAGCGAAAGCAACGATGGTAAACGAAGACCTCAAACAAATTCGGGGAATCCCTCGCATCATTTTATTCGTCCTCCCTGTTCCGAAAACAAACGGTACCGTTGGTGAAGCGACCCCCATAGTCGCCCTGGGCATAGTTGTGAGTCAAGGGCAAGGGCAAGCTCTGCACCCACGAGCCGGCCCCCTGACTACACCACGCCGGAGTGAGCAACGTGCGACGCACCTCTGAGATGCGTCGCACGTTGACTTCGTCCTTGATGATGGCCGATGGGCCGTAGGGATCGTTCCCAAGTTACCGCCCCAAGTTACTGCTGCAACAACTTGACCGCTCCCCCAAGAATAGAGCCTTCTCCTTGAGATTTGCCACCGGCTGCAGGGGCGAACTTCAGGATGCGATCGGCCAGACGCGAGAAAGGCAAGGACTGAAGCCATATCCGGCCACTCCCTTGCAGTGCGGCCAGGAAAAGCCCCTCGCCGCCAAAGATCATTGATTTCAGGTCGCCGGCCCGTTGAATATCATAGTCAATCGTTTTTTCGAAAGCCACAATACAGCCGGTATCCACCATAATCTTCTCGTTTTCCAATCTCCGTTCGTAAATCGTGCCGCCCGCGTGGATGAAGACCATGCCATCCCCCCGTAGTCGTTGGAGGATGAACCCCTCACCGCCGAACAGACCGGCCCCCAGCCGCTTGTTGAAAGCGATACTTAACTGCGTACCCAGAGCGGCGCACAAGAACGAGTCCTTTTGGCAAATCAGCTCTCCATTGGCATCATCCAGATCAATCGCCACGATCTTGCCGGGATAAGGTGCGCCAAACGCCACATGTCGTTTCCCAGTCGGAGCGTTGTTCGTGAAATGGGTGATGAACAGTGACTCACCGGTCAACACACGCTTCCCCACGTTGACCAGGGCATCCATAAAACCAGCGCTGGGCTTCGACCCATCCCCCATCTTCGTCTCAAACCCGATCCCGTCCTCCATGTACATCATCATGCCAGCTTCTGCGATCACCGTTTCCCCGGGGTCCAACTCGATCTCGACGAATTGGAGATCATCTCCAAAAATTTGATAATCCACCTCGTGACTTTTCATCACAATCACCTCCTTGCGATCCTTAGCCGCCCCTTCTGCCAGAGAGGGCAGCAATGCAAATTGACAAATTAATATTCATTGTACACCAAACCCTAGAAAACTAAAAGCAGCACTATCTCCCTCTTCTCAACATTTCCCGTAACGCCCAGTAAGCCAGGCGAGGCGTCCGGTCGGAATTGACCAGACTGTAACCACTCATCTCGTGGCCGACCGGCAAGCCATAGCACAAATTCCAGACAGTCAACATCTCCACCCAAGGCCAATCGCGTCGCACGCGACCAAAGGCCCCGGTCAAGTACAACGCCTGCTCCTCTTCGGAAACGGAAGGATGTTGGCCGGGCTGAACAGTGTAGCCCAGTTCGGTGATCCAGACCGGCTTCGGCTCGTCATATTGCAGCATAATGTCACGTAGGTCAAGAATACGGGCCAGATTCAGCCCGCTATGCGCATCACGCTCATCCTCTGGCGAAAGGCCGTAGCCGTAGTCGTGGACGCTGAGCACATCGAAACAGCCGGCAGCACCGGCAATGTACATCTGGCGCAGGAACTCGCGGTCGTCCATAGCGCGGGACGAAAACTCGTTAGTCGGGGCCAGGCCGGCGCTGACGACCTGCGCGTCAGGATCGGCGACACGGATAATATCATAGACAGTACACAAAACGAGGACATAGTCCGCCGGGTTGGCCACCCAACCATCGAAGGATTCCCAATGCTGGAGCGCATCTCCGCCAGAGCAACTCCACTCCGCCGCCAGGTTCGGCTCGTTCCAGATGATGTAACCGGCCACATCCCCTCGGTATCGCTCCGCGACGGTCTCGATGAAATCGGCATAGGCAGGCAGATCGAACGGCAGACCGCCGTACGCATATTCATCCGGCACAGTCGCCCACTCCGGCGGCATATCGAGCCGCACGACCAGATCAAGGCCGTAGGCGTGGGCAGTGTGTACCATATAGTCGCTAGCTTGCCAGTCATAGAAATTAGGGTATGGGTTGAGGTCACGCCAAGGAAAGACCTGCACGACGGTATCGAAACCCACATCAGCGGCCAGAGATGCGACCATCTCGTCGAGGAAAAGGGTATGTATCGCGTACCGGAATGGCGACTCACGGCTTGATAGCCTTCCTTTGCCTGGGTACGGCAGCGAAAGGTCGAGCCGGGATGGCCCACGCGCCAAGTCACCGGACACCAGGATAAAGATCAAGAAGCACAATAGCGGCACCCATTTCACACCCAAGCCTTTTGTCCCCATTCGTCGTTCTCCTGCTCGCACCGTGATGTACCCCCATCACTCCTCACCTGGATACAGCTCCGTCGGATCACCGTTGTCCCCACAACATGCCGACAAGATACTGCGACACATTGTTACCGCTTTAGTTACTATTCAGGCCGACGGTTGAAACCGCGCTTGAGGAGCTAAAGCTGGCTGTCCACCTCCGTGGACAGGCGCGCCCACGCAGGGTGGGCGCTTGGCTGCCAGCCCTCCGGAGGCGATTCACTACCCGACATATTGATCGGTAACCCTCCCGCAGGTTTGAAATTACGTCAGCTGCACGTGTATGGCCCCACATCAGGGCATAAAATGCCCCCAAACCGCTTCTGAAC
>CAZXVB010000402.1:0-2772 GCA_964643875.1 uncultured Anaerolineales bacterium
CACCGCCAGCGGGATGACACGCACCCGCTCGGCGGACAGGCCCAGATGGGTCACGATATCCCGCTGTGAAGCGTACGAATCGGTCAGCACTTGCACGGCGCTCTGGGCTGTTGTGCTGACCAACGCGGTGTAGAGCCGCACCGCCGGCCCACCACGATATGGGCGCAACAGGAGCGGGATCAGGTCGTGGATCGTGATCAGGGTGGGCACCTGAGGAGTCATCGGCGGCGCCCAATAGGGCACGTGGGCCACATCAACCCGATGCGCCAGACAAGCGCGGGGGAAAATGACTTGCTCGAACCAAACTTTGTACAGATTACGGGCCCGCCCACCTGCCCGGGGCCGAATCAGCCGGATGTCCAATTCAGAGGCGATGGCTATCAAGTGTTCTACCAGGCAGCGGGTGTACTGTCCACTGCCGGTCGTAGGGCTGTTCCAGAACCAGGCGTTAATGGCAACACGCATCAATCCCCATATCCATTCGGATGGGTGCGATGCCACTTCCAGGCATGTTCAATGATGGTGCGCAGGTCTGGGTAGCGAGGTTGCCATCCCAACTCGCGTCGAATCTTCTCGCTGCTGGCAATGAGGGTCGCCGGATCGCCGGGGCGCCGAGGGCCAATCTCTACCTGGATCGGGCGTCCGGTCACCTGCCGGCAGGTCTCGATCACCTCCATGACAGTGAAACCCTGCCCATTACCCAGATTGTAAGTGCGACTTCCCTGATCCAATGCCCGGAGGGCCAGAATATGCGCCTGGGCCAGATCAGTCACGTGGATGTAGTCACGCACGCATGTCCCATCGCGAGTAGGGTAATCGTCGCCAAACACGACGATCTTTTCCCGTTGCCCCAAAGCGACCTGCAGTACTAGAGGGATGAGGTGGGTTTCCGGATCGTGATCTTCGCCTCGCTCACCGCTGGGAGAAGCACCGGCGGCATTGAAGTAGCGCAAGGCGGCGTAGCGGAACCCCATCACCCTGTCGAGCCAGTAAAGCATCCGTTCCAGAATGTACTTCGACTCGCCATAGGGGCTACCGGGCACGATCCGCTCCTGCTCGTCAATCGGCATGCGGGCCGGATCGTCGAACAAATTGGCGGTAGACGAGAGAATGAAGCGCCGTACGCCATGGGCCACGGACTCCCGGAGTAGATTCAGGCCATTGGTCACGTTATCACCAATGTACATGAAGGGATGCTCCATAGACTCACCTACCAGGGTATACGAAGCGAAGTGCATCACAGCCTCGATATCGTGTTGCTCAAAGACAGCCCGGACAGCAGCCCGGTCCGCCAGATCACCTTTGATGAAGACGGCATCGGGGTGAACGGCGGAACGATGTCCGTAATAGAGATTGTCGAAGACAACCACCTGATCGCCCTGGTGGATCAATTCTTCTGTGACGATGCTGCCGATGTAACCAGCTCCACCGGTGACGAGGACATTCATTCGGTGACCTCCTTGTACTGATATGAATCTGTGTAATGCGAGTTGGGCGTCAAGAGAAACGAGAGCGACGTTGGCCGCGGCTGCACATCCAGGTATTGGCCAAGCAGAGCAACGCTCTGCCGGTAGCCAAGATTGTAAAAGTTGCGCAGTACATGACGGGGCACATAGCAGAATACCCGCTCCTCCATCGCCGTGGCCGACGAGAGCACCGCCTCCATCTCCGCCACCGAGACCCCCATCCGTTGGGCAAACACGGCGGCCGTCTGGACGGTGTGACCGGGCGTCAACTGTTCCACTAACCAATCGCGCCACGTCCAGAGATACTTGTCAGCTACAAAGGGCAACCAACCTCGCGGTGTGACTCGACGCATCAAAGTACCAACATGCTGGCCAATTCGGGATTGGTCTCGGCGATCCAACCAGGTGCGTAGCACATTGTGCAGAAACGAACGTTCCGGCCACGAAATCGAAGCTAAATGCGATGATGAAGACTGCTCTGCCAGGAAATAAGGCTGAAAAATCATCGCCAGCCACAACTCATCCACCAGAAGGTGAATCAGGTAACCCGCGATGAAAGCGGCCTGTGAGGGGAGAAGTTGGTTTGCCCACGCCAGTGAGGGGTACTTCTCCAACATAAGGAGGTGCGCCGGCCGGTCATCTACGGGCGGGATAGCGCGAAAATGGGTCTCCCGCCGACTTTGCCCGCTGACAGTCTGGACATCCGGCGCGGTGCTTCCCAGAAGGAACGCGCCTTGGTTCTCTTGCAACAATGCAAGTACAGATGTTGGCAAGTCACCGCCTGCCAGGATTTCCTCGGATAGCGCGATGTGCATAATCGGTGTAGGCATGATGAATATTGTACACCGGAATGCCTCCGACGGCAACCTGTTTCAACTGCTGGTGATTACCCACATCCTGGCAAAGCCCCAGATATGCCGTCTGTGCGTGCCTGCGAGCGTCAGACATTGGGGGGCGAAACCGCACCCGGTGCACTAAAACAGACATATGGGCAATCGCCAACTCGGATCAGACTTGCCAGTACCGTCAGCATCGAGTAGAATCAGATAGGTGTGTTTCATTTCGGTTGAGAACATATCGCTGGCACGGTCAGGAGACCGGACAGAGCGCTCTTTTTTGCCCGCCGGGGCCGGTCTCCCGACCGCGCCCAACTCATTTGAAACACACCCGAATCAGATACGATGATGTGTAACTGGCTGCTTCTGTTAGCGATTGAAATCGCCCCTGGAGGGCTGGCAGCCAAGCGTCCATCTGCGTAGGCGTGCCTTCCACGCAGGTGGACAGCCGGCTTTGGCTCCTCAGGCGC
>CAZXVB010000403.1:0-2767 GCA_964643875.1 uncultured Anaerolineales bacterium
GACGGCCATCGAAGCAATTGTCTCCCAAACTGGCTTTGAGGAGGTGGGCCTACTCTCGCTCTCCTCCTCCGATTACTCGCAAATCGGTGCATTGGTCACAGAGATCGCGCAGCGGTTCGCTGATCAACACTTGGCCATCTCCCTGCCGGCGCTGCGGGCTGATAGCTTTTCCCTCTCCCTGGCGGAGGCGCTCTCTCGTTCGCCCGGTCGCCACACCGGGTTTACTTTCGCCCCGGAGGCGGCCGCGGAGCGGTTGCGTCGGGTGATCAACAAGCAGATTTCCACTGACCAGATGTTGGCTGTGGCCCGCGAGGTCTTCAAGCGGGGCACACGTACGATCAAGCTCTATTTTATGATCGGCTTGCCGAGCGAGGAGATGGAAGACGTGATGGCCATCGCCAATCTGGCCCGGGCGGTGTGGCGGGAGGGACGCGCGATCCACAGGCGAAAGGCCCAGGTCAACGTGAGCGTCAACATATTCATTCCCAAGCCACACACGCCTTTTCAGTGGGTAGGTCTGGAGTCGTCCAATGTGTTACAAGAGAAGCAAGCCCTGTTGCGCCAGGCCCTGCACGGGAGAGGAATCAAGCTGAATGATAGCGACCTTGACATGGCGTGCTTGGAAGCCACGTTGAGCCGGGGAGACCGTCGGCTTGGCTCCGTCATCCGACGGGCGTGGGAGCTGGGTGCCCGCTTCGACGCCTGGGACGAGCAACGGAATATGGAAGCGTGGCAACAGGCTTTTGAGGAAAGCGGGCTGGAATGGGCATTCTACATTCATCGCTTTCGTTCGCCGGACGAGATACTCCCCTGGGACGTGGTGAGCACAGGAGTGCACCGGGGGTTCCTGTGGCGCGAGTATCAGCGCAGTCAGGAAGCGGCTCTGTTGAGCGATTGCCGGGCCGGCTGCCATGCTTGTGGCATTTTGCACACGTATGGGGAGATGTATTCCGCTGAGTGGGGCTGCCCATCCCCCAAAACGTGAAACACTCTGGCTGCCACGGGTAGGTGAGGCAGGCTTTGGTTCTAATCGTCCGCAGTACAATGAGAAAATACAATAGGAGAAAAGATCACAATGACAGATTTGCGGATAGAAAAATTGGCTGATGTGCTGGTTAACTACTCGGTTGCCGTTCAACCCGGCGACCGGGTACTCATCCGAGGGGAGGCGATCACTGCGCCGCTGCTCAACGCGATCTACGCCCAGGTGTTGCAAGCAGGAGGGCATCCACTGCTGAACCCTTCCTTATCGGGCACAACGGAACTGTTTTTCCAATACGCATCAGACGAGCAGATCGAATACATTCACGAACCCATTAAACTGATAATGGAGACCTATGATGTAGTGATCAACGTTCTGGGAACGGAGAATACCAAGGCGTTGAGCAATGTAGACCCAGCCCGGATGGTCCAACGTAGCCGCGCCGAGCGGGAGATCGCGGAGACCTTCAGTCGGCGGTCAGCTGCCGGAGAGGTCCGCTGGGTAATCAGCCTATTTCCGGTGCAGGCCTATGCCCAGGACGCCGAGATGAGTTTGCGCGAGTACGAAGATTTCGTCTACGGCGCTTGCTTGCCGGATATGGACGATCCGGTCGGGCACTGGCGGAGCTTTTCGGCCTGGCAGCAGAAGATCGTGGATTGGCTGGCGGGCAAAGAGCAGGTGCGGGTCGTTGCTCCGGAGACAGAGCTGACGATGAGTATCGCCGGGCGGACTTTCATCAACAGCGATGGGAAGAAGAATATGCCCAGCGGAGAAGTCTTCACCAGCCCGGTAGAGGATAGCATCGAAGGACACGTTTACTTCTCGTACCCGGCGATCTACCGGGGACGCGAAGTGTCTGGCGTGCGGTTGTGGATCGAACATGGGCGGGTCGTTCAGGCGACAGCGGATAAGAACGAGCAGTTCTTGCTCCAGACGCTGGATACCGATGAAGGGTCACGCTATTTCGGTGAGTTCGCCATTGGCACCAACAAAGGCATCAATCGGTTCACGCGCCAAATTCTGTTCGACGAAAAGATCAACGGGAGTTTTCACATGGCGCTGGGGCGCGGTTTCCCGGAGGCCGGAGGCCAGAATATGTCCTCGATCCATTGGGATATGATCTGTGATATGCACTCCGGCGGTGAGATTTGGGTGGATGGCAAACTTCTCTACCGAAATGGAGAGTTTGTCATCCCTCTCTAGGGCGAGGAGTGACGAGCTGTCTGTGCCTTGACAGAACACAATGGCGTGTTATCATACCTGGGCATCCAGGTTGGCCAGGCGGTCGCATCTCGATCCGCTGTGATCGGGGTGAGGAAAGTCCGGGCTCCATAGGGCACGGTGCTGGGTAACGCCCAGGCGGGGTAACCCGACGGAAAAGGGCCACAGAAAAGCAGGTAGCCATTGACCAAGCCCTTTTGGCTCCGGTAAATGGTGATAGTGAAAAGGTGGTGTAAGAGACCACCGGCGTCCATGGTGACATGGACGGCCAGGCAACCCCCATCGGGAGCAAGGCCAAGCAGGGGCAAGTCTGGGTAACCCTGGTGGTTGCCCAGACACGGGGCGGCCCGTCCCGTCCAAGCCCCGGGTAGGCTGCTAGAGGCGGCGGGTAACCGTCGTCCCAGATAGATGATCGCCCTCGACAGAACCCGGCTTATCGGCCAACCTGGATGCCGATGCTGACGTGGGGCATAGTCAGGAACTGGTCACAGTGACAGTGGAGCTCTCCTCACACATAACGACTCCTCCCATCATACCCTCTGAATCGGCCGTTTCGTAGTGATG
>CAZXVB010000404.1:0-2738 GCA_964643875.1 uncultured Anaerolineales bacterium
ACAGTGGCACCTCCCCCAACGGTAGCACCTACACAGAATGCGGCCCCTCCACAACCTGCCCCTACCTCGCCCCTCGTCTCTCCCCTGCAGATTCGAGATTTGTGGGAGACCAACGTGGGATGTGGAGCCGGGTTTTGGTATGCCGAGTTATGGGTCAAGCCGGTCGGCGGGAACGGTACCTACGAATACTACGTGGATGGAGATTTGTTGGCCGGCCCCCTACAGGAGGGAACGACGATCCGCCTGACGCGGAATAATTGCACCGCCCTGGTGGGTACAATGACGGTGCAGTCCGGGAATCAGGTGCAAAGCAAGAAATTCTATGTCGCAGTGCCGGAATGTTGTCATTGATCGAGAGGAGGTGTCTATCGGCAAAATCGGGGTAGTTGGGAGGAGATAGCGCCTGATCCACCGCGTTTACCGCCGGCCATCATTGATGTTGGGCGTTGCGGTGCGATGCAGTGGATGACGAGGAGACGGTTCCCCGTTGTCGCGACGGGGCTAACCATTCCGTTTGCCAATCCCCGGCGCGGAGTGGGAAAATCGAGAGTTCGGCGGATGCCGTCCTAGACAAGCTGGAGACAAACTATGGGCAAGCTTGTCTAGTGTCTTCCTCCTGCAATGGATTCACTACCCGACATATTGATCGGTAACCCTCCCGCAGGTTTGAAATTCTGAACCTGCGGGAGGGTCAAAATGTCGGGTAGTGAGTGCAATGGATAATGGAAGCCAGCCCCCAAAACTGCCGGGTAACCGACAGGACAAACGGGCCGGTGAAGGCTTCGTCTACGTCTATATTCCAACAGGAGGTGTTTCTGTGTGTGGTATCGTGGGCTATGTAGGGCCGCGAAATGCGACCCCGATTGTTTTGGAAGGTCTCAAGCGGTTGGAGTACCGGGGGTATGACTCGGCCGGCCTGGCGGTGATTCAGGCCGATGGATCCATTGGCGTGCGTAGGGAGGTCGGTAAACTGGCCGGCCTGCTGGAGGTGGTGCAGGCCGACCCGATCCAGGGACAAGTCGGGATCGGCCACACCCGCTGGGCGACCCACGGGGAGCCGTGTCGTCGCAATGCACATCCCCACGTCGGAGCGACCGGCGAGGTGGCAGCCGTGCACAACGGCATCATCGAGAACTTCCTGGAACTGCGTGCGGAGATGGAGGCCGAGGGACGTCAGTTCGCCTCGGAAACGGATTCCGAAGTCGTCGTCCATCTGGTGGAAGCCTTTCTCGCTGGTGGAGCGGACCTGACGACAGCGGTGCGTCGAGCGCTGAACCACGTAAAAGGCGCCAATGCCTTCGTATTCATCAGCAGCCGGGAGCCAGATCGGCTGGTAGCGGTCCGCCTGGGAAACGCCGGGGGGATCGTGGTGGGGGTCGGAGAGGGAGAAATGTTCATCGCCTCCGACATCCCGGCCATCCTGGAACACACCCGCAACATGATCTTCATCGAAGACCAACAGATGGCCGTGGTGACTCACGATGGCGTGACGGTGATGACGCTGGATGGGGAACCGGTGGAACCTCAGGTACACACCATCCCCTGGGATCCAGTAGCTGCGGAAAAGGGGCCTTACCGGCACTTTATGCAGAAAGAGATCTATGAACAGGCCCGTTCCATCACCGACACGATCCGCGGCCGGGCGCGATTAGAGGCCGGTTGGGTGCGGCTGGAAAACCTATCCCTGACACCGGAAGATGCCCGTTCACTGGAGAAAGTCATCATCGTGGCGTGTGGCACGTCGGCCTATGCCGGCCTGGTGGGGAAGTTCATCCTGGAAGCGCTGGCCCGCGTGCCGGTCGAGGTGGATTACGGCTCCGAGTTTCGGTATCGGGACCCCATCATCAACAGGCATACAGCGGTGCTGGCAATCACTCAAAGCGGTGAGACGGTGGATACACTGGCAGCGATGGAGGAAGCGCGCCGGAGGGGGGCCACCCTGTGGGCCATCGTCAACGCCATCGGCAGCCAGGCGATGCGGATGTCCGACGGCTATATTCTGATGCACGCCGGGCCGGAGATAGGCGTGGCTTCGACCAAGGCGTTCACGGCCAGTTTGGTAGACCTCTATCTGTTGGGATGTCATCTGGGAGAGCTGCGGGGCACATTGGAACCGGCAGAGCTACGCCAACGGGTAGACGATCTGGCCCACCTCCCGAACCTGGTGGGGCGGGTGTTGGAGCGGGATCAGGGATATAACCAACTGGCAGACCTGTTCTACGACCGGGAGCATGCCCTCTACCTGGGACGAGGAATCAATTACCCCATCGCGCTGGAAGGGGCGCTCAAGTTGAAGGAGATTTCCTACATTCACGCTGAAGGATATCCCGCCGGTGAGATGAAGCACGGCCCGATTGCCTTGATTGACGAGGCGATGCCGGTGGTCGCCATTGCCGTGCGGGATGGCGTTTACACCAAGATGGTCAGCCAGGTGGAGCAGGTCAAGGCGCGGGGCGGGACAGTCGTGGCGTTGGTCACGGAAGGGGATGAGGAGATCGCGACCAAGGCCGACTACATAATGAGCGTCCCACCAACCCCAGCGCTCCTTTCACCGGTGGTGAACGTGATTCCACTCCAATTGTTGGCCTACCATCTAGCCGTGCAACGGGGTTGCGATGTGGACCAGCCCCGCAACCTGGCGAAATCCGTCACCGTGGAGTAATTAGGACAGCCTTTCTAGCCTGTCCTGACAGCCTAGAAAGGCTATCCTACATCGGCCCGTGGGACAGGCTTTCCAG
>CAZXVB010000405.1:0-2724 GCA_964643875.1 uncultured Anaerolineales bacterium
CGGCGTAGGCCGACGCGCGGCGCGAAGCGCCCAAAGAGGCCGATTTCAATCGGGCTTCTTGACGGGATAGGAACTTGCCGGTAGAATACCCCCACTATGGATAAGAAACCGATCATTACAATCACAACAGACTTCGGAATCAGTGACGGATACGTAGGGGTAATGAAGGGAGTCATCCTTGACATTCTCCCGGACGCCCAATTGGTGGACATTTCACACGACATCGAGCCGCAAAACGTGCGCCAGGCTGCGTATGTGCTGTACACGGTCTACGGCTATTTCCCGGCCCATACGGTTCACCTGGTTGTGGTAGACCCTGGTGTGGGGAGTGCCCGTCGGCCAATTGCTATGCGTACACCGCGGGGGATGTTCGTTGGGCCGGATAACGGGGTGTTCAGCTACATCATGGCCCGCTCTGACGAGCCGGTTGATGCGCTGGTGGCCCTGGAAAACCCCCGCTATCGGCTCCCATGGGTGAGTAATACCTTCCACGGGCGGGACGTCTTTTCCCCGGCAGCCGCGCATTTGGCCGCCGGGGTACCGATTGCCGACTTAGGCCGTGAGGTGCACGACCCGGTCCGGTTGTCTCTTCCGCGCCTGGAGGTAAAGGAGGAGCGCGTGCTGGGTGAAGTGCTCCACTCTGACCGGTTTGGCAACGTGATCACCAGTATTGGCGTGTTTTCCTGGCCGATGAACCAAGAGCGGGTACTGGCGCTGGCCCCTGCTTTTTCCTCTGAAGTGAATCCTCCCGGCGATCCATCTGCCCTTCAGCAGTTATCTGCGCAGCGAATGCTCGTCCGCGTGAAGGATGAAACTCTGTTAGGGGTCCATCGCACCTATGCTGAGGTCGAGCGGGGGAGTGTGTTGGCCCTGGTAGGGAGCGAGGGATATCTGGAGATCGCGGTGCGGGAGGGAAATGCCGCCCAGACGTTGGGCCTTCGGCCTGGAGACCCCGTTGAGATGTGCTTTCGCCCCTGAATGAAAGGGAAGACTTGAGTTATGGAAAAGTTCATCATCGAAGGGGGGAGGCCGATCAGCGGTACGGTGACTCCCAGTGGGAACAAGAACGCGGCGCTGCCCCTGCTCGCGGCCTGCCTGTTGACTGATGAGCCGGTCACTCTCCACAATGTGCCGGACATCGGGGATGTGGCCACGATGGGGGCACTACTGGAAAGTTTGGGGGCCTCGGTGGAGCGCTTCGATCGGCACACCTGGCGGGTGCATGCTCACCGCATTCATACCACCGACCTACCGGCCCACCTGTTTGGACGTATCCGGGGGTCCATCACCTTGGCCGGGCCGATGTTGTCCCGGATGGGCAGCGTCCATCTGCCGCGTCCCGGTGGGGACGTGATCGGCCGGCGGCGGGTGGACACACATTTCTTGGCATTGAGTGCCCTGGGGGCCGAGCTGAGTGCCGAGGGAACCTTTCAATTGCACGCTCGGCGACTGCACGGCGCGGATATTTTGCTGGATGAGGCCAGCGTTACGGCGACCGAGAACGCCGTGATGGCGGCTGTGTTGGCCGAAGGAACGACTATCATCCGGCATGCCGCATGTGAGCCTCACGTCCAGGACCTGTGCCACATGCTGTGCCGTCTGGGTGCACAGATCGAGGGGATCGGCTCCAACACACTGACCATCCATGGTGTGGAGCGGCTGCACGGAGGGGAGTTCACTGTGGGGCCGGATCATATGGAGATAGGCAGCCTGATTGCGCTGGCGGCGGTGACGGGCGGCGAGCTGTTGATTCACAATGCGGTCCCCCAACATCTGCGGATGATTAAGTTCGTGTTCGAGCGGTTGGGTGTGCGCTTCACGGTGCAAGGGGCGGACGTATTTGTGCCGTCGGATCAGCCGTTGGTCATCACGCCGGACCTGGGTGGTGCGATTCCCACGGTCTACGATGCCATCTGGCCTGGTTTTCCGGCCGATTTGATGAGTATTGCCATTGTGTTGGCCTCCCAATCCGAGGGCACTGTTCTGATCCATGAGAAAATGTTCGAGAGCCGGTTGTACTTCGTGGACAAACTTATCTGGATGGGCGCGCGGATCATCCTGTGCGATCCCCACCGGTGCGTCGTGCAAGGGCCATCCCAGTTGCACGGTGATGAACTGGAAAGCCCGGATATTCGCGCCGGTATGGCGCTCCTCATCGCTGCATTGTGTGCTGAAGGGCAGAGTGTGATCCGGAACGTGCACCAGATTGACCGGGGATACGAGCGGATTGAGGAGAAGCTTTCTTCCTTGGGGGCGCGGATCAAGCGAGTCTCGACCAATGAGCGCTGACCGGTAGTACACGGGCCGCCTGGGCTGCTCCTCTTGAGAAACGGCCGGGCACCCCCTCGGCTCG
This sequence comes from uncultured Anaerolineales bacterium, assembly GCA_964643875.1. GTDB lineage: Bacteria > Chloroflexota > Anaerolineae > B4-G1 > B4-G1 > CAZXVB01. The sequence continues at coordinate 2,354 of CAZXVB010000405.1, forward strand.
GCAAGGTCTCTGACCGCGCCTGACTCATTTGAAACGGGTGTGTTTCAACTGAGTTGGAGACCCTCCCGCAGGTTGAACTATGCGCGGATTTGCCTTCAAAAACCGAGTGTTTTGGTATCGAAAATGGCAACCTGCGGGAGGGTTCCTGAGAAACGGCCGGGCACCCCCTCAGTTCGGCAAGGTCTCTGACCGCAGCCGGGGGCTTCGGTCGGAGACCTCGCCCAACTGTAGGGGGAACTCGCCCAACCGGGCGTCGTCGGGTCGTTTCACCGGCGGGGGAATACCCCGCCGGGTAGGGGGTGTTCCTGAGAAACGACCGGGGACCGCAATGGCTCTCCGCCACTCGAGCCGAATCCGCGATTCGGCGGCCA
>CAZXVB010000406.1:0-2721 GCA_964643875.1 uncultured Anaerolineales bacterium
CGAAATCCTCGTCGCCGGTCAGATGCGGGTGCAGTATCTTGATGGCGACGTACCGGTTCTGTGTCCTGGTTGGTTGGGTTGGGTTGCGGTTGCCCGTTTCGAGTATCCATCGTTTGTGTTCCTCACTTTTTCCAGTATACTCATTAGAGCAATTTCGGCAAGGTGTAGCATTTTGTACCTGCTCATTTAGCTCCTCAGGCGCGATTTCAATCCCCTGAGTAGTAACGGCATTTTTTATTTTGCCCCGTTGGGTGTACAATGAGTCTCGTGTGACGGGATAGCCGGTGCTGGATGCGTTTGATAAGGTTGACTGTTGTGGCCCTCGCCGGCGGGTTGGTGGGGGCCTGGTTGGGTACAATCTCACTAATCCCGGTTGCGGAAGGATAGGCGTCGCTCCGGCCGACGTTGGATTGGAGGACGTGTAGGACGTGATCCACCCCCCTTGCTTCTCATCCATGGCGAACACGATGCCGGATACAGGCTACGCCTGGGAGCGTACGGTATGGTTGGCGAGCCGAAAGACCTCTGGATCGTCTCCGGCTGTGACCACGGCGAACATCTGAACGTCGCGCCCGAGGAGTGGGAGCGCAGGGTGGTGGCCTTCTTCAACGGGGCGTTTTTGCGAGCATTATGGAGGGAGGTGATCTCAGACATCCATCACAGCCAATGTATCAACTGTCAATCCACTATCTTACCAATCAAGGAGGTATCTTATGCGACCTGTATACGCTGTTTCGGGTGGGGTCAGCAAGTTCGCCAAGGCCCGGCCCGACAAAACCTTCCCGGCACTGGTGAAAGAGGCGTACGATTACGCCATCGCCGACCTGGGAATCGAACACCCCAGGTTCTGGGAACTGGTGGACGCCACCGTCGCCTCCTACTTCTCCGACCACTTCACCCGCCAGTTGATGGCCGGCATCATGGCCCAGGACTACATCGGTATGCTCCCTAAGCCTTCCCACCGTGTCGAGGGTGGCGGAGCCACCGGCGGCATCTGCTTCCAGGAAGGCTGGAAGTCCGTCGCCTCCGGCTATGCCGACATCGTCCTCTGCTACGGGTTCGAGCAGATGAGCCACGTCGAGACCTGGAAGGGCAACGAGTTCATCGCCCTGGCCTCCGACGCCTCGTTCGACTACCCCGTCGGCGGCTTCTACTCCGGTTACTACGCCATGATGGTCACCCGGCATATGGCGGAGTTCGGCACCACCGTCGAGCAACTGGCCCACGTCTCCGTCAAGAACCACATCAACGCCTACCACAACCCCTACGCCCAGAAACGGGAACGATTGACCATCGAGGACGTGCGGTCGGCGCCGATGGTGGCCTGGCCGCTGACCCGCCTCGACATCTGCGTCATGTCCGATGGCGCGGCCTGCACCATCCTCTGCTCCGAGGATGGGCTGACCAAGCTGGAGAAGGCCACGGGTCGGACTCTCTCCCGCGTCCTCGTCTCCGGCATCGGTCGCGGTACCGACGCGATGCGGATGGCTGACCGTCCCCACCAATCCTACGAGGACTTCTACAGGTATAACGCCCTGCCCAACGAGATGGACGACGACTCCCGCGCTTACTACAAGGAGCTGTGGGACCACGGCTTCCGCTACCCCGGCGTCCACTCCTTCCGCGCCGGCCGTATGGGCAGCCGGGAGGCGTACAAGAACGCCGGCATCACCGACCCGCTCAACGAGATTGACTTCGTCGAGCTGCACGATGCCTACACCTCGTCGGAGATTCAGACCTACGAGGACATGGGGCTGTGCCGATACGGAGAGGGCGGCTCCTTCGCTGCCAGCGGCAAGGCTTTTATGCCGGGCATTGACTATGGACTGGACCTGCCGGAGGAGCCGGTCTGCCCGGTCAACCCTTCGGGTGGCCTGATCGCCTGCGGTCACCCGGTCGGCGCGACCGGGTTGATGCAGGCCGTCTTCGCCATCTGGCAGTTGCAGGGCACCATCGAAAAGCACTTCGGCGACCCGACGCTACAGGTGCCGAACGCTAAGCGGGGCGCGATCCACTCTCACGCCGGTACCGGCACCTATGTCACCGTCAGCATCCTGGAACGGGAGGAATAGGAGGTAGCCTAATGTCTAAGAAGGAACTGTCCAAGAGAATTGAGGAGACGATGGAGGGAACCGTTGTTTTCAACCTCCCTTTCCCCACCGGCGACGACCTCTCGGTGCTGAAGGAGATGGCCCCCATCGTCGTCAAGCAGCCCTACGCCATCGAGTACAACTACTCCTACGGCCAGGATTCGCCCTTTTTCGCTGCACTGGCCAACAAACGGTTCATCGTCAACCGTGAGCCGGAGACCGGCTACACCTACGCCACCCCGCGTGGCCACTGCATGTACTCCGGCAAGGAGACGGAATGGGTGGAGATCGAGCCGGAGGGGGAAATCCACGCCTTCACCGTCTGCCACTTCGGATCGGAAGCCTTCTTGCCTGAGTGCCCCTTCGTGCTGATCCTGGTGGAGTTCGCGGAGTGTGATACCCTGTTCCTGGGACGGCTGATCGGGGTTGACCCGGACAAGGCCAGCACCGACTGGATCGGGATGAAGGTTAAAGGGCGCTTCCTGCGCAACTCCAAGCTCAAGCCGACGGACGTCTATTTTTACCCGGCAGAGTAGAACACGGACAGATACATCGGTAGGTTGGTAATTGGTAGACCGGCAATTGATTCCCCGGCTTACCAATTTACCAACCTACCGGTTTGCCGGCTGCT
>CAZXVB010000407.1:0-2706 GCA_964643875.1 uncultured Anaerolineales bacterium
GTGAGCCTGGCGCGCCGCCGTGGGGCACAGACTACATCAAGATCACCGATGACTCCATCTTCAAGATGATCAAGTTCAACGGGGCAGACTTCACCGGCACGCCAGCCCATAGCGGCGAGTATCACTGGTACTCCACCAGCGGGAACGCGCTCTGGAACAGGCTGACCCAGACGTTCGATATCCCCGACGGAGGGGCCACGCTAAACTTCTATATCAACTACGATATCGAAGAGGATTGGGACTACGCATATGTGATGGTCCATGACCTTGACGAAGACACCTGGGTTACTCTGCCCGGTCTGAACACCACCGACATACTGTATTGGCCGCAAGACATCCAGGCCGACCCGTGGGCAGACCCGGAAGACTTCTGTGACCCCGATCCCGATACCGGTGTGTGCCGGGGCCCGTGGTATGGGTTCACTGGCAAGAGTGATGGCTATGTGGCCGAGACCATGGATCTGTCTCCTTTTGCTGGACACACCATCGAACTCTCCTTCGTCTACTGGACCGACAACTACGCGAAGCTCCCTGGGGCCTTCATTGACGATGTCACAATCCCGGAGATTGGCTTCTCCGATGACATGGAGACAGAAGGTGCCTGGGTCAACAATGGCTGGGAGCATACCACTGGCATAGTAGAGGCGGACTTCTCGGTCACCTTGGTCGGAATGTACGAGAAGTACGGCAAGATGCACTACATCGTGCGCGACATGTACCTTGACGACCTGACCGAGGAAGGCGCTGGCTTCCTGGCGGGCATCGTCCGCCTGGGCGGCTATGCTGTGCTTCTCACCACTTTCGATGCAGACGAGGGCGTTCTGGAGTACGCTCCGTACGACTACACCATCGAGTACCCGTGGGAGTGATAGCATAGGCGGAGGGAAGGGGCTACCCCCTTCCCTCCAACCCGAACGATGAAACAACTGGGCGAAGTCCACACCCCGCGTGTGGGCTTCGCATCATCTTTTGTAGGGCGGGGCCGTGCCCCGCCGGCCCTACTAAGGCCCCACGACTTGCAAGTTCGCCCTGTCCAGCAGGCCGTGGTTAATCACAGTGAGTGTGCGCGAAGTCTGGCCAGCATCCAATCCCTGACCACCTGAATCGCGCGTCTGGAACGCAATCTCCTGGCCAGGTTGCAGACAGTGTTCCTGGCCCTCGTAGGTGAAACACACCGTCCCGTACGGCTCGATCACGGTGAAAGTGATGGGCAGGTGCAAATCGGGGGAAAGAACGTAAAGTTGGCCGCTGAAAGCTTTGTTCTGGTTGATCTGGGTGATGACCAGTCGCCCCACAATCACTTGAGTATCCGCACCGAGCGTACCATTGAGCGTGCCCTTCAGTGTACCGGACTCCGGGTTGAAGCTGTACGTCACCTGTTCGCCGGCAAAGGTCGTCGTCTGCCCGCTGGACTTGGTCACGCGCTCTTCCCGCACTTCGACGAAGATAAACTGCTCCGGCGGGAATCCCTGCGGTGGAAGCGTCGGCTTGAGATGTGTGGGTGCATCCGGCAACGGTTCTGGCCCGGCGGGCGAGGTTGGTGTGGGCGGGAGCGGTGAGGGAGAAGGTGTAAGAGAGGGTGTTGTTGGCCCGCACCCGGCGATTAGCAAGAGTATGAGTAAAGGAAGTAATGTTCGGAACACGTTGCGTTTCATGAGTTTCATGAGCTTCTTTACCCCCCTTTGGTTAAACGAGTGCCCTTGGAAAGCCTTGCCGAGGCATAAATGCCCCGGCTGAGCAGCATAAGGACGCTGAAGCGCCCTATCCAGCCTGCTTCTAGCAGGCTTGGGTTGCTCAGCCCGATGATTTATCGTCGGGCAACCGCTTTCCGAGAACTCTCTGACCGTGAACTCATCTTGTAATCATAGACGTTTTATCATCCCAAAAGGTTCCCATCGAGACTTCGGAAATTTCGACCTGTGCCATTAAGAACGCGGATTCCAAGACATCAACGGATCAATACATCTTATTTGGGGATAAACTCTGGGAATTTAACCTGATCCGTTACTGTCCTGAGATCTGGGTTCTCAGGTAGCAGATCTAAACTGCACAGGTCGGGAAATTTTTACCCAGCACTTGTACGCGCAAACCAGCATCGCCGAGGAGGAACTTTATCGTGAGGAGCAATTTGATTCAGAGACACAGTTGGATGAAAGTCGTGATCTCCCTGGCCCTGGCCAGCCTGACCCTGACCGGAGGATGGTGGCTGCTGGCCACGCCGACCGTGGCCCAGGGTGGCCGGCCATCCAGCCTGGAACTCATTGAGAACGCCTACCTGCGCGGCGAACTCGACTACGAGACGGCACTGGTGTACAAGGTGTACAGCGTCTTCGCCCCCGATCGCCTGCCGGTCGAGTTTCAGAGCGATACCCCCTCCCGTGGGGCTACTCTGGTGGTGGCCGAGGTGATGAGCGCCTGGGACTCACTGAGCATGGAGACCAAAATCCTGCTGCGCGAGTTTAGGCTGGGAGTTCCTCTGCCCGGCGAGGTGCTCCCGCTGGCGCAATCGCGGCCCACGATCAATGGCGAGGAGACTTACGACACCGCTCACTTCCGCATCCACTACACCCAACTGGACGGCGACCCGGATGAGATCTCCGATGACGATGCCAATGCGAACGGCACACCCGACTACCTGGAGTGGGTAGCGGAGGCGGTCGAGAATGTGTGGAGCACGGAGATCACGACCATGGGTTGGCTGCAACC
>CAZXVB010000408.1:0-2702 GCA_964643875.1 uncultured Anaerolineales bacterium
TCGCGAAGGAACAGTTCTTCGCTCAAGCGGCAGACCGTCCGCTGAAACGAATCGGACGGCCGGAGGACATTGCTCAAGCGGTATTGTACCTGGTCAGCGACCGGGCCGCGTTTGTGACCGGCACTGTCCTGGTGGTGGATGGCGGCGGTTTGGCCGGATAGGCCCCACCTGCTCAGCGGCTCGCTACAAATGCTCCTTGACGGCCTGGGCGACGTTGCGGGGAATCCCAGGCACGGCAGCCAATTGATCTACCGTCGCCTCCCGGATGGCCTCCAGCGAGCCAAACGCCTTGAGTAGCATCTTTCGGCGCGCCGGGCCGACGCCAGGGATACTATCCAACTGCGATGCAACGCCAGCCCGCCGCCGCCGGGCGCGATGGTGGGTGATGGCGAAGCGATGGGCCTCGTCGCGCACCCGCTGCACCAGGAACAACCCCTCCGAGCGTGCGGGCAGGCGAACCGGTGCAGAGCGCCCCGGCAGGAATAGTTCCTCGTGTTGCTTAGCCAACCCAGCAACAGGAACCCGCCCCAGCAAGTCGAAGGCCCGCAATACCTCAACCGCCACGTTCAATTGCCCCTTACCGCCGTCCACAATGAGCAAATCGGGGAGCTTGGCCCATCCCTTGATGTCTCGACTGCCCAGCACCCCGTCCGACATAGCCGTCTGCCAGCGCCGGAAACGGCGGGTCAACACTTCTCGCATGGCAGCGTAATCGTTCTGCCCTACCACATCTCGCACTACGAAGCGCCGATAATCCGATTTGCGCGGCACGGCATGCACAAAGACCACCATGCTCCCCACCATCTCCGTTCCCTGGGTGGTGGAGATATCGTAACATTCTATCCGTACCGGCGCAACGGGTAATTCCAGGGCCATTTGCAACTCCGCCAGCGCTTGCTCGTGCTTGTGGGCGTCGGCCTCCCATTGGCTCCGCAGGGCAGCCAATGTCTCGGTGGCATTGGCGGCCGCCATAGCGACCAGATCCCGTTTGCGACCTCGACGTGGCACATGGAGGGTGACTTTGGCTCCTCGTTTTCGACGGAGCCATTGTTCAATCACCAGCGCCTCCTCTACCTGTTCCGGCAACAACACCTCAGCCGGTACATAGGCCGCTTCCTCGTAGAATTGCTTGAGGAATGCCGCCATCACTTCCTGGGTATCCTCTCCCTGAGCGCCCTCTAACACGAAGTACTCCCGTCCCAGGAGCTTCCCCCCCCGAATGAAGAAGACCTGCACACAGGCATCGCCATCCGCGCGGGCAAAGGCAATCACGTCTTGATCGCTGCTGATGGATGAGACGATCTTTTGCTGCTCCACAATTCGCCGGACTGAGCGCAGTTGGTCCCGCAAGGAAGCAGCCTGCTCGAAGTCCAACGCATCGGCGGCCGCCCGCATACGCGCCTCCAGGTCAGCGATCACCTGATCACTGCGTCCTTCCAGGAAACGCACCAGGTCCTGGATCATCGCCCGGTACTCCTCCTGGGTCACCGCGCCGATACACGGCCCTAGACAGAGCTTGATATCGTAATAGAGGCACGGGCGGGTATCGTGGCCGTGGATCTCCCGGTCGCACGTCAGATAGGGAAACGATTTGCGCAACAGCTCCAGCGTCTGGCGTACGGCAGCCGAAGAGGTGAACGGGCCAAAATAGCGGCTCCCATCCTGTTCCATACGGCGGGTGATGAGTACCCTGGGGAACGGATCGGCCCAGGTGATCTTGATGTAAGGGTAACGCTTGTCGTCCTTGAGACGCACGTTGTAGCGGGGGCGATGCTCCTTGATCAGGTTAGCTTCCAGGATCAAGGCCTCCAACTCCGAGTCGGTCACAATAAACTCCAGATCGCCGATCTCGGAGACGATGGCGCGCACCTTGGCATCTTCCCAGGAAGAAGGTTGGAAGTAGGTACGAACGCGGTTGCGCAGGTCTATCGCTTTACCCACGTAGATGACGGTTCCCCCAACGTCCCGCATCAGGTAGACGCCAGGACGATGGGGTAAGGTCTCGACTAAGGAACGGATATGTTCCGGTACATCCATTCCCGCTTTCCTTTGCCGGTCCCTCCGGCCGCAAAGATTATGAGACGTGTTTGAACGTCCAGAAGCGATTGACGAAGAAGTTCCAAAACAGGACAACGCCGGTCGCGACCACTTTCGCCCCGTTGTACGCCAGGTCGAAATGGGCCATTCCAATTGTCTCGGCCACGATGCCCATTGGAATGGCTAACAGCCCGCTTTCCCCCAGAAACCACCGATCCGTGATATAGAATATGGCCGTGTTGATCGCCCAACCGGCTACGTTGACGACGAAGAATTGGAAAAACTGTTTCCGTAACGGCTCGCCGTGGGTTTCTGGGTAGACCCACACTCGATTCCAGATGAAGTTGCTGATGACCGCTAAGGTAAAGGAGCAGGTATTGGCGGTCAGTTTGGGGAAGCCGGCCAGTTGGATCAACAAATTGAGCACGCCGAAATCAATGACGGCCCCCAGTGTACCCACCAGGCTGAATTTGACGAACCGCGCCAGTTCCTTGCGGTTCGTTTGGCTCTTTTCGACAATCCGGGCAACGTTATTCGCCATCAAGATACAATCCTCATTTGTGACCACTCACCCTCCCGCAGGTTCAGGGGGACGCAACCCGTGGGAGGACAACTCATTTCGACAAGTGCCCGTCGGCGCGAGATACCGGGAAAGCCGCGATGTG
>CAZXVB010000409.1:0-2685 GCA_964643875.1 uncultured Anaerolineales bacterium
TTGAGGCAGCCCAAAGTGTAAACCAATTCCCAGGAGAAAATGAACCATCCCCTCCGTTTTTGTGCGTCTTTGGGGGTAATTATCCCCCAAGGCCAATGGGTTGTCAAATCCGCGTGTCGTCGGACATGGAGAACGGGAGTGAGGATTTGCCAATCCGCCAATTCGATGGTATTTTTAATGGGGAAACGATCCGCGTTTTGCTTAGTTTTACGGCTCTACATGGATTTCACTACCCGACATATTGATCGGTAACCCTCCCGCAGGTTCGTGTATAGCCCCACTGAACCTGCGGGAGGGTCAAAATGTCGGGTAGTGGAGTACATGGATTCGAGGGGTAGGGACGAGCCTCCCGCAGGATGGAGACGCCTGATCCCTGGTAAGTATGAACCTGCGGGAGGCTGGCTTATACCACGAATCCACGTTGACCAAGTTTTACTTACACTGGATGTGGAAAATCCACCACATTCGCGTTGTGATATGCCAGGAGGAAATCCAATGAATGCCAGACCTGTTGTCTACGTCACCCGCCGGATCCCGGAGGCTGGTCTCGATATGATCCGCGCAACATGTACCGTTCACCTTTGGGAGGGGGAGCTGCCACCTCCTAAAGAAGAAATCTTGCGCCGGGTAGTGGATTGCGATGGCCTGCTCTGCCTGTTGACGGACCCCATTGATGCGGACGTCATCGCCGCCGGTGAGCGCCTGCGGGTCATCAGCCAGTTTGCCGTCGGGGTGAATAACATCGCTCTGGACGCGGCGACTGCGCGGGGGATCCCGGTTGGGCATACGCCGGGCGTATTGACCGAGGCGACGGCGGACCTCTCCTTTGCGCTATTGATGGCCGCTGCGCGCCGCATTCCAGAAGGGGTTGACCAGGTACGTGCAGGCCGTTGGCAGACTTGGGAACCCCTTGGTCTGTTGGGGGCCGATGTATGGGGCGCAACGCTGGGAATCGTAGGATTGGGGCGCATTGGCACGGCTGTTGCCCGTCGCGCTCAGGGGTTCTCGATGCGCGTTCTCTATCACGATGCCATGCGTCGCTCTGACCTGGAGGCGACGCTGGGTGTGGAATTTGCCGCGCTGGACACCTTGTTGGCCCAATCTGACTTCGTGACGTTACATTGCCCCCTGGTACCCGAAACTCACCACTTGATTGATGCGCAGCGTTTGCGCCGTATGAAGTCTACGGCGATCCTCGTCAACGCGGCCCGTGGGCCGGTGGTGGAGACGGATGCCCTGGTACAAGCGTTACAGGAGGGATGGATCCGCGCGGCGGCGCTGGACGTCACGGACCCCGAGCCGTTGCCTGCCGACCATCCTCTGGTAACTCTCCCCAACTGTATCGTTGTACCGCACATCGGCAGTGCCACCGTCACCGCCCGTAACTTGATGGCTACTCGCGCGGCAGAGAACCTGTTGGCCGGCCTGCAAGGGGAGAGGCTGCCGTATTGCGCCAATCCACAGGTGTATGGAATGGGGTGAATTGCGCGTAGGGAGGAGGGAGGGGCGTTACGCCGGGCTGAAGCGAAACAGGCAGACATCGCCATCGCACACTTCGTAATCTCGTCCCTCAATCCGCACTTCCCCCTGTTCCCTGGCTTTTTGCCACCCACCGGCGGCGATCAGCCGGTCGAAATGGATCACTTCGGCGCGAATGAATCCGCGTTCCATTTGGCTGTGTACTCTGCCGGCTGCCTGGGCCGCTTTCGTCCCCCGGGGGATCGGCCAGGCCCGCACTTCCTTGCCACCCGTAATGGTGAAGAAGGTGATCAGGTCCAGCACGGCGTAACCGGCGTGGGCCAAAGCCTCCAATCCTGATTCGGTCACTCCGATATCGGCGCGGTATGCCTGGGCTTCTTCCGGCGGCCACTCGCTCAAGTCGGACTCCAGTTGAGCGCAGAGAAGCACGGCTGGTGCACCTCGCGAGACGGCGATTTGGGCGATCTGCGCGGACCAGGGATTGCCCTCCGGCAAATCGGCCTCTCCCACATTGGCCACGTAGATGCGTTTCTTGGCCGTGAGCAGACGTATATCGGCGGCCAGAGTGGCCTCCGTTTCACCCAGGGCGGCCCATTCAGAGGCCTGCTGGCCGGCCTGCAAGCGCTCCCGTAGTTCCTCAAGGGCTTTCATTTCCTGGGCATAGTCCCGTGGTCGGGCTTTGGCGGCGGTGCGCACTTTATCCAGACGCCGTTCCGTGACCTCCAGGTCCGCCAGGATCAGCTCCAAGTCCAGCACCTCCAGGTCCCGTACCGGGTTCACCTCTCCTTCCACGTGGCTGACGTCCACGTCCGCAAAGCAGCGACAGACCACAGCGATGGCGTCCACGTCGCGAATGTGCCCTAGAAACTGATTCCCTAGTCCCTCGCCCCGGTGGGCGCCGCGCACCAGCCCGGCGATATCTACGAACTTCACTGTGGCCGGCGTCACCCGCTCCGGCGTGACCATTTCGGCCAACACGTCCAACCGCCGGTCGGGTATGACGACGATCCCACGATTTGGCTCGATGGTGGTAAATGGGTAAGCGGCGACGGTCGCGCCAGCTCGCGTTAGTGCGTTGAAGAGTGTGGATTTTCCCACGTTGGGCAATCCGACAATGCCGATTTGTAATCCCATAGTGCTCCTTGTGAATATCTACTCAGGCTACTTCTGTTAGCGATTGAAATCGCCTCTGGAGGGCTGGCAGCC
>CAZXVB010000410.1:0-2684 GCA_964643875.1 uncultured Anaerolineales bacterium
GGCCTTGCCTGACGGCCACAGCCACGTTGACTAGTCCACATCTTCCGTTATAATGCCCAACGTGACCCGGCGGCGCACCAGAGCAGCCGACCAGTTGCTAGGCCGTCACACTTGCAATGAACAGGAGTTTTCCAAATGCACATTCTGAAGCGCTTGCTCCGCTACGTCCAACCCTATTGGAAGCCCCTCTTACTCACGTCGTTCTTGCTGCTCTCCCAAACCATTTTGAATCTGCTCCCCCCACTCTTCCAACGGGAAATTGTGGATCAAGTCATCGGCCACCGGGACCTTTCCCACCTGCCGACCCTGATCGGCATACTGATCGCCGTCTATTTCTTGCTCCAGATCGTGGATTTTGGGGATTTGTACATCCGCCATGCCCTTGGCGAGCGGGTGATCTTCGACCTGCGGGTAAGCATCTACGCCCACCTCCAGCGCCTTTCGCTATCCTTCTTCGAACAAACCTCGACCGGTGAGTTGATGTCCCGGGTAACCAACGACGTCAACGCTCTGGAACAGTTCGTCACCCATGGCGTCGCGCTAACCGCTTTGGACTTGTTGCGACTGATCGGCGCAGTGGGAGTATTGCTGTGGCTGGACTGGCGTCTGGCGCTGGTCGTACTGGCCCCTTTGCCGATCATTGCCGCGGCCCTGCGATGGTTCAACCGCCAAGTACGGCCCATCTATCGCCAGGTGCGCGACCGCCTGGGGGACATCAACGCTAAACTCCAAGACAATCTGGCAGGCATTCAGGTCATCCAGGCATTCGGCCAGGAAGAAGCCGAGATGAGCAGCTTCTACGACACCAGTGCCCAGTACTATCGGGAACGGGTACGGGCCATCCGAACTTGGTCCACCTTCTTTCCATCCCTGCGCTTCATATCCATGCTGGGAGGCGTGCTGGTGTTAGGTTTTGGGGCTAGAATGGTCGTCAACGATCAACTTTCCTTGGGGACGTTAGTGGCATTCCTCTCGTACATTACCTCTTTCTACGACCCGCTGCGGCGATTGACAGAAGTGGATAACGTCTTCCAACAGGCCATCGCCGCCGGCGCGCGCATCATGGAGTTGCTCGACGCCGAGCCGGAGATCAATGATGCCCCCGACGCCATTGTCCTGGAGGAAGTGCGCGGCGACGTGCGTTTCGAGGACGTCCATTTCCGCTACGGGGATGAGGATGAGGTGCTGCACGACATTGAGTTCCACATAGCGCCGGGCGAGGTCGTCGCCCTGGTTGGACCCAGCGGCGCGGGCAAGACCAGCATCGCCAACTTGCTGTGCCGGTTCTACGACCCCAATCACGGGCGGATCCTGTTGGACGGCCACGACTTGCGCCGCATCCAAATTCGGTCCTTACGGCGACACATCTCCGTCGTGCTGCAAGACACATTCTTGTTCAACACCACTGTGCGGGAGAATCTGCGCTACGGCAAACCGGACGCCACCAATGAGGAAATGGTGGCAGCCGCCAAAGCGGCCCACGCCCATGACTTCATCACTCAACTCCCCTACGGGTATGATACGGAGATTGGAGAACGAGGCGTCAAACTGAGCGGAGGGCAAAAACAACGTTTAGCATTGGCGCGTGCCATCCTGGCCGACCCGCGCATCCTGATCCTGGACGAGGCGACGTCATCAGTAGACGCCGAGGCGGAATACCTGATCCAACAGGCTCTGGAGGAAGTGCTCCGGGGACGCACCTCACTGGTCATTGCCCACCGCTTGAGTACCATCCGCAACGCGGACAAAATCATCGCTCTGGAACAAGGTCGCATCCGCGAAGTGGGAAGCCATCGCGAGTTGCTGTCCCAAGGCGGGTTGTACAGTCAACTCTATCAACGCCAGTTGGAACTGGCAACCAGCGATTCGTAAATGACAGTACTTTTGCAGATTTCACAAAGTGGCTTAGCTTCCCCCCTGCGAGCGGGGGGGACTGAGGGGGAGCAAGCTTCCCCCCTGCGAGCGCTGATGTTCACGCCGGCTTCCGATTAGGAAACAGCTCCGCCCCATCCGACTGCGACACCTCTCGCGCCACCCGCCGCCCCAGCTCGACGGCGTAATTGGTACCTCGGTCCCACGGATAAACCTGGCTCATATTCGCCATCCACAAACCGGGGAGAGGGGTTGCCAAGGGCGGGATGTGACGTGAGTGATGAACAAACGGCACCGGCTGGGCATATCGCTCGCTGAACATCCAACAAGCCCGCACCCACTCACGACGAAAGGCCGGGTTGATCCGCTCCAGGCCGGGCAAGTAGGTCTCCAGCAGCGTCTCCTTATCGCAATCTAAATACGGATGGTCAGGTGGCAAATAGTCACCACAATAAACCAGGTGGTCACCGCCGTAGTGTGTCGAGCTGACGTAATTGGTATGCTCAACCAACCCCATAAACGGCAGTCCCTCACTCTTCGGTAGGTTGATCCAATACTGCCCGTCCGTCAGAGGGTGAGTCAACGCCAGGACAAGCACCACAGCGCCCATTGAACGCAGATTGGCCAACTCCGCCCTGTACTCGGATGACAGCTCAGGAGTTCGGGCCAGAAGCATCTGAGGAGAGCAAGTGGCGATCACCTGATCGTGATACACGTCGCCGGTGGGCATCTCCAGCCCGATCTGCCCATCAGCTCGATAGATACCCCGCACGGGATGGTTGAGTCGGACTCGTCCCCCTTGAGACCGGACC
>CAZXVB010000411.1:0-2665 GCA_964643875.1 uncultured Anaerolineales bacterium
CCGCAGGTTTGAAATTACGTCAGTTGCACGTGTATAGCCCCACATCAGGGCACAAAATGCCCCCCAACCGCTTCTGAACCTGCGGGAGGGTCAAAATGTCGGGTAGTGAGTGGTAGGGACAGACTTTGCATCTGCCCCGGCAGAGCGACGCGAGGATTACCTCCAACAAAGGTATCTGCTTAGACTTAGGCATCTCCCCTGTTTATTTCTCTCAAAGCGGGACAGGATGAGATGTGGGGGTTTGCGGGCAGCGAAGCCGTCCGCAGACCCTTGTCCTTCACTCCTTCCCCTGTACGCAGGGGTAGCACGGAAGGAGCGGCTGAGTAGTAACCAACAAAGAAGACACGCCAATCGGGCGATGGAGAGATGAGGAACACAGAAATGAAAGAAATCGCACCCAACGTCTATATCTCAACCAAAGTTCGCAACATCAATGTAGGGCTGATCGCGCTCCCGTATGGTGTGATCGCCGTGGATGTGCCGACCTTGCCGGCCGATGCCCACATCTGGCGAGAGCAAATTCGTAAAATAGACAAAGGCCCCCTGCTCTACATCGTGTTGACCGACGGACATCCCGACCGGCTACTGAGCCTTGGTATTCTGAAAGGTACCGACCCGGTGCCAGTAGTCGCTACCTGGCCGGCGTATAAGCGCATTGCTTCCTACACCGACGGCTTCTGGCGCAGTATGGTGGACTCGTGGAACCGGCGGGTTCCTGGAGTGGCCGATGAGGTATCCTCCGAGAAACGGCCACTACCCGAAATCATGTTCACCGGCAAACTCACACTTTACAAGGGAGGAAAGAATGTGGTGCTCAAACAAGTGGTCGGGGCTGCTCCCGGCAGCCTCTGGGTTCGCGTAATGACCTCAAAACAAACCGTCGTATTCGTCGGGGATACGCTGGTAGTGGGTGAGCACCCGGTGATGTCGGCCACTCACGATACCGGCGGGTGGCTGGAGACGCTGGTTGACCTGCGCCGCGCACGTCATACGGGCCGCATCATCGTGCCAGGACGGGGTCCAGCTCCCGCTGATCCAGCAGATAGCCGTCCGTTGAGCGGTTACATCGCCACCATTCGTCGGCGCGTCAGTTCGATGCTTCGGCGAGGGGAATACTCTCGCCAGGACATCGCCGCGCTGACCTCAGAACTTTTGCCGTATTTCCCCGTGTCCGATGATGAGTTGGATGTGATTCAGCGGCGCGTCAAGGCCAACGTCGAGCAAGTACATGCGGAATTACGTTCCCTTCAATCGAAGTGAGTCGGTCCACTAAAATCTGTGTAACTGTTCAGCCATCCACCGCCTGGCGACTGAAGTCGTGGCCATTGCTGGCAAAGTTCGCCTGCACGAGCTGGTTGAGTCGCCGTAGGGCGACTTAGCGTAGGGTAGGCGCGGCTTCAGCCGCCAGCCTGAGCAGTTACGAGCCTGTCCGAAAAGTCGCTCCCGTAGCCGCGCATAGGGATGCGCGGTGGACGGCAGGGATGCCATCCTATTGGATAGGCTCTAAAGATACCAAAGTTGATCGTGATCTGATTATGAGCAAAGTATTCGTGCCGAAAACACCAATGACACCCGCCGACCAACTGCGTGAGATGATTGACCAGGCCGAACAATGGGTGGCCGAATTTCGCCAGGCCGGTCAGGCGACTTTGGAATTGCTCCCTCTGTTGGACAGCATCGAAGAAAAGTTGAGCACCCTGGAAGCGACCGGCGCCGATGTGCGGGCCGAACGTGCACGATGGGAAACAGTACAGCGACAGCTCAAAAAACAACAGGGGCGTTTCCTGCGAGAGGTGGGAGACAACTACGTTCGAGCCAGAGCACAACTTCCCGCTCCACCGGATACATCCCAATGGTGGTGGTTCATGGATCGCGCCGTTGCCGCCCGACGACGTCGAGCAGTGCGCACGGCGGCCTTGATCGTCAGTGGTGTGCTACTTCTGGTCGTTGCTGCCTGGTGGGCCTACGATCATTTCATCGCCCCACCGCCGGAGGTACGCCAGGCGCTCCAATACAGCTTCGATGGCGAATTGGCCGCCGAATCCGGCGACGATGCTACCGCCCTGGCGGAGTTCGAAGCGGCGGCTCGACTGACCCCCGACGACCCCGAAGTATGGCTGTGGATTGGTGTGCTGCACACCCGTATGGACCACCCCAGGGAAGCAGAGGCCGCGTTCGAGCAAGCACGTCGTCTGTACGATTCCGCGTGCAACTTCTATCTGGAGCGAGGCATGCTTTTCTTGCGGTTAAAGGACCTGGATGCGGCCCGCCAAGATGCCGAGCAGGCCATCGCTGAAGACCCGCAGGCCGGTTGGGCCTACTACCTGCGGGCCAATGTGGCGTCGGCCCAGGGAGACCAGGCCACTGCGCTGGCAGACCTGGAACGGGCTATAGAACTGGCCCAAGCTGCCGGGGATCCGCAACTCGAAGCTATGGCGCGTGCCCAATGGGGTATGCTAATACAACTAGCCCCTATCGGTGCGCCGTAGAACGATCCGAATACTCACTATCAGTACTTGAGAATTTTGGTGGCGAGGCAGCCTTTCTAGGCTGTCAGGACAGGCTAGAAAGCCTGTCCTACACTGCTGACAAGCTAGAAAGCTTGTCCCGCGGGCCGATGTAGGACAGCCTTTCTAGGCTGTCAGGACAGGCTAGAAAGCCTGTC
>CAZXVB010000412.1:0-2659 GCA_964643875.1 uncultured Anaerolineales bacterium
GTCTCTGACCGCAGCCGGGGGCTTCGGTCGGAGACCTCGCCCAACCAGACGCCGCTGGGCCGTTTCGCCGGTGGGGGAATACCCCGCCGGGTAGGGGGTGTTCCTCTGGCGCGGTTTCAACCGTCGGCTTGAGTAGTAACGCAAATGAGGCGAAAGGTAGATGATGCCTGACGAATTTGCACAAGTAGAGGAAGAAAATGTGTATCGCCGATTGGCCCGGCGTCTAGACGCCCTGCCAAATGGATTCCCATCCACACAAAGCGGCGTCGAGATACGCTTGCTGGCACGCATCTTCACACCGGAGGAGGCCGTACTGGCGGCGGTTATGCGCCTCCGCCGTGAACCGGCGGCCGAGATCGCGGCTCGCGCTGGTGTGGATGTCCGCGCGGCGCGGCGGACCCTCAAGGGGATGGCCCGTAAGGGGCTGGTTCGTGTCAAGAAAGGGAAGGGAGAGTTACTCTTCAGCTTGATGCCTTTCGTAGTTGGCTTTTACGAAGAGCAGTTGCCCCGTATGGACCGGGAGATGGCGACATTGTTCGAGCAATACTTGCAGGAAAGCCAAGGCGGCTCGATTACCCAGGCGACGCCCCCTGTGCACCGTGTCATCCCGGTGGAAGAGGCGATCCCGGTGCATATCGAAATTTACCCCTACGAGCAGGCTTCCCAATTGATCGAGAACGCCAAATCGTGGGGGGTGCGCCGCTGCATCTGTCGGGAACAGCAACGCCTGATCGGTAAGGGGTGCGATCACCCAATCGAAAACTGCTTGGTCTTCGCTCCTATCGAAGGGCTGTTCGACCATAGTTCGGTGGAACGCGCCATCACCAAGGAAGAAGCACTGCAGATCCTTCGGGAAGCTGAAGAAGCTGGTCTGGTTCACAGCCCAGGTAACTATCGGGATGGCATCCACTACATTTGTAACTGCTGTTCGTGTTGTTGCGGCATCCTGCGGGGGGCTACTGAATTTGGGGTCTCTAATGCTATCGCCCGTTCTGGTTTTCAGGCCGTTGTAGATGTTGAGACGTGTGTGGGATGTGCGGCCTGCGTCGAGCGGTGCATGTTCGGCGCGTTGTCTGTGCCGGATCCAGAGGGTGTGTGCGTAGTGGACCTCGCCCGCTGTGTGGGGTGTGGTGTCTGTACCATAGTCTGCCCCACGGACGCCCTTCACCTGGAGCGGCGTCCACCCGACGAAGACGATCTGCCGCCGGCAAACATCGAAGATTGGATGGCCAGACGCGCCCAGGCCAGGGGGCTTTCTCTGGAGGATCTGGTGTGACGACGTAGCGCATCTCCTGGGCCTTCTCGGCCAGCCAGACCGCCACGCGATAGGAGTTACCGGTACCGGTGTAAAAGTATAGGGTAGCTTCTTGGTAGGTCATTTCAGTCTCTCCTGTCAGTCTCTCTTGCGTATTATCCAGTGCTCCGCCTATCACACCGGCCCTGGTACGGATGGACAACACTGTTTTCCCAACAGTAGATCAATCTCATCAAGAGATATCTCCTAACCGGCCCTCGTGTATCCGCAGCAAAACCACTCCGGCTAAGATCATCAGGCTGCCACTGAGTTGTACCCCGTTTAGCCGCTCGTCAAACAGGAAATAGGCGAGCACGGTAGTAAAGACCGGCTCCAGCGTGAGGATCAAGTTGGCGACACCGGAAGGCAGATAGCTCAGACTGACATTGTACAGTCCAAAGCCGACCACTGTTGGCCCGGCTGCCAACAGAGAGAGAATACCCCAGCCGGCCAGCGCATCCCCCAGCCAGAACAGGTCGGCAGGGCAGGCCGCTGCGCCGGGCAGATGGCCCCCAGGCAACAGATTGAAGAGTAACAAAAAGAGCGTCGCAAAGCTAAATGTGTAGAAGAGAGTTGTCCAGGGATTTAGGCCACGCTGTGAGGCCGAACGGCCCATCAGGCTGTAGACGGCATAGCCCAGGCCGGAGAGCACTCCGGTCAAGATGCCCAGCGGGTTGGCGCGCCAGGCTGCTATGTCCGACGCTTGGGAGACCAGGATGCATCCCCCCATACTGAAAGCAATCACTATGCATCTGGCCCAATTCAGCCGCTCGTTGAGCAACCACCAACCCAGAAAGGTGGTGAAGGCTGCCGAGCTGTAGACCAACACGGTCGAAATGGCTGCCCCGTTCAGGGCGACTGAAAGGACCCACAGTCCGTTGAAACTCGCCAGCACGAACCCATAGGCGACGAGATAGCGTAGGTGTGGATATATTCCCCGCAACAGAGCGGGCCACAGTGCAGACAGCACGGCTAATAAGGTGAGTGCCACCAGGCCGTCGCGCCAAAAGGCCAACACCAATGCGGGCATACGGTAGGTCTGGGTGAGGTGGCGAATAAAGATGGCCGTGGTTGATAAAATCGCCGCGCTGGCCACTGCTATTGCATAACCGCGGGTGAGATTCGACCTATTGGAAGTAATAGTTTTGATCATTGCAAGTGTTCTCGGCATTTCTGCGCACCAAGCGATCCGCAAACTGTGACCACGAAACGGGCAATCGTCCGCTCTTTTCCCGATCTACTGTCGCCGACGCAGGTTAGCGCTATGGTGAATGTGGCTGAGGAGAAGACACCCAATGGTTACTACCTTAGACAATGGCACATTCGCTTAATGACGCCGGATTTGCCCCTTAACGTTGGGCGAGG
>CAZXVB010000413.1:0-2658 GCA_964643875.1 uncultured Anaerolineales bacterium
AACCTGCGGGAGGGTTGCCGATCAATATGTCGAGTAGTGAAGGCCTGAATAGTAACTGTTTCGATTTGTTCGGTTAGAAATGATCCATCGCTGTGTCGCCCGCAACCTGTAGCCCTGGATGGTCACGGGGTTTAACAGAGGGAGTGTACTATGATTTGGGAAGGATGACAAGTCGGCTATATCAGGATGCACCGCGCTCCAGTATGACACACAGGTGACGGCGCGAGCGCCCTCCGGCAGGGCTAGGCCGTTGCCAGCAGTGACACAATGACAAAAGTGACCGCATTCACCGGCAAATTGGCGTACTTGTAGGGAGTGTGTTACAATAGAAAACATGGATATACTGACCGGATTGAATCCCCCACAATGCAAAGCAGTGACAGCCTCCGATGGCCCGGTGCTGGTGTTGGCCGGACCGGGGAGCGGTAAAACCCGCGTGTTGACCCATCGGGTAGCTTGGCTGATCCAGGAACGTCAGGTCGCGCCCTGGCGCGTCATGGCCGTCACATTCACTAACAAGGCTGCTCGCGAGATGCGCGAACGGTTGGAGCAACTCCTGGGAGCCAGCGCGGCCCGCAGCCTGACGCTGGGCACGTTCCACGCCACCTGCGCCCGCATCCTGCGCCGTGAGGCAGAAGCGGCTGGCATCTCCCGCGAATACGTCATCTTCGATGCCGACGACCAGCTCCGACTGGTCAAACAAGCTATCCGTGACCTGAACCTGGATGAGAAGCGCTATCACCCCTCCAGCGTGAAAAACGCCATCTCACGCGCCAAGAACGAGCTGATCCCGCCGGAACACTATGACACCGGCTCTTATTATGGCGAAGTCGTCCGCCGGGTCTATGAGCGCTACCAGGCCATGTTGCAGGCCAACAGCGGCCTCGACTTCGACGACTTGCTGATGACTACCGTGAAGATGTTTCGGGAGCAAGCGGATGTCCTGGCTCGCTACCAGGAGCGGTATCTTCACATCCTGGTGGATGAGTTCCAGGACACCAACCAGGCCCAGTACGTGTTGTTACTCCAACTCTCCGGCTTGCATCACAATCTGTTCTGCGTGGCCGACGAAGATCAATCCATCTATGCCTGGCGGGGCGCGGATTACCGCAACATCCACCGCCTGCGGGAAGATCACCCTGACCTGGTGACGATCCTGCTGGAACAGAATTACCGCTCCACGCAGATCATTCTTGACGCCGCGCGGGCTGTCATCCGTCCCAATCCCGACCGGACCGACAAGCACCTGTTCACCGAGCGGGGGGGCGGGGCCGCCATCACCATCCACGAGGCATACGATCAGGATGACGAGGGCTGGTTCGTCGTCGAGACCATCCAACGACTGTCACGAGAAGGCATCCAGTACGGCGACTGCGCCGTGATGTATCGCACCAATGCCCAGTCCCGCGCATTGGAGGAAGCTTTCGTGCGCGCCGGTATCCCTTATCGTCTGGTCGGGGCCACGCGCTTCTACGGCCGCCGGGAGATCAAGGACGTGGTCGCCTTCCTCCGCCTGATCCATACCCCCACGGAAAGCGTCAGCATGGAGAGGGTAATCAACGTCCCGCCACGAGGGATCGGCCAGAAGACGATGGCCGCACTGCGTGCCGCTGCCCGTCAGCGGGGGACGTCGCTTTACGAGGCACTCACACATCCGCCGGAGGGGCTGGGCGCACGGGCGCGCCGGGCATTGGAGCGCTTCCGGGCGTTGCTGGAGGGGTGGATCGAGGTCCGAGACCAGATATCGGTGGCCCAGTTGATCGATCGCGTACTCCAGGAGACCGCCTACGAGGCCTATCTGCGCGATGGCAGCGAGGAAGGGGAGGACCGCTGGAACAATGTGTTGGAGTTGCAAAACGTGGCTGCCGATTACACCGACCTGACGTTGACCGAGTTTCTGGCTGATGTCTCCCTCGTCTCCGACGTGGATAATCTGGCCGGAGAGGCCAACGCCGTGACCTTGTTGACCCTTCACAGCGCCAAGGGGCTGGAGTTCCCGGTCGTCTTCATCACCGGCCTCGAAGACGGCACGCTTCCCCATTCACGCTCTTTGGATGATCCGGAGCAAATGGCCGAGGAGCGGCGTTTGATGTACGTCGGTGTCACCCGTGCCAAGGACCGCCTGTACCTGAGCTACGCATTTCGCAAGCTCTGGTACGGCGAGTACGAGCCGACCATGCCCAGTCGCTTCCTGGAGGATATCCCCCTCGATTTGACCGACGGCAGTTGGAACAGCCGACATAAACGCCGAAGCCGACGCCAACGCCAACAACAGAGCCAGCCTGTCCCCCGTTCGGAGGTTCGTAACGTGTCCGATGCACCCAGAAAGGCCACCAGCTTCCGGGTCGGGCAGCGGGTGCGCCATCACACTTTTGGAGAGGGATTGGTGGTCGAAAGCCGTGCCACCGGAGAGGACGAGATAGTCACTGTGGCCTTCGAGCAGGCCGGGTTGAAGCGCCTGATGGCCGGTATCGCTCGTCTGGAACATCTGGATTCGCAATAGCACATTTTCGCTACCCGACATCTGAACGTAGATGACGCAGATTCACCGCAGATTGACGCTGATTTGACCGGATTCGCATCAATTCGCGCCGAAAACCCAAGCAGTACTTTTGCAAATTTCACAAAGTGGCTTAGCTCCCCCCGTTCCACGGGGGG
>CAZXVB010000414.1:0-2640 GCA_964643875.1 uncultured Anaerolineales bacterium
GGCGATTTATGCGCGGATTTGCCTTCAAAAACCGAGTGTTTTGGTATCGAAAATGCCAACCTGCGGGAGGGTTGCCCACTTTCCAACTGAAATGAAACGCACCCATGGCATTTTAGCCGATTTCAACCTGAAATTACGTCGAGTCTGCGAGAAGATTTCGTTGTCCAAAGCCCAGTGACAACCAAGAACGAATTTATGTGTTGCTGTATCTAAGGTAGATTATCAGCGGATTGATGGGGAGACCGAATGCGCCGGGCGATCTGACAAGCCCGCTGGGGAGCATCTCCCACCTGCCCCAGAGCGCTCTTTTCGAGCACTTCTCGCACACGGTCGCTCGACAAATACCGCACCACTTCCGGATCCTGACACAAACGCTCCACCAACGGGTTGGGTTCTCCCCGCTCCACCGCCTGCCAGGCTTCCATCGCATGCTGACGGATGCGCTCGTGCATAGACTGACGGTCGGCTCCACCGTTGACCAATTCCATCAACAACCCCTCCGTGGCCGCGAATCCTCCGTAGAGGCGCACGTTGCGGGCGATAGCCGCTTCGTTGAACCGCATGCCGTTCAAAATGCGCCGGGTACGATGAAGTATTTCGTCCGTGGCCAAAAAGGCGGCCGCCAGAACAACGCGCCGGTTGGCCGAATCGTCCAACGTGCGTTCCAACAAGCTGTGTGCGGCGTTGTCCCAGGCCACCCGAGGGAGTGCCGCGACGTAACGGGCCAGGCTGTCCACGTTTTCTGCGTGGATCGGGTTCCGTTTGAAGGGCATCGCCGATGAGCCTACTTGATGGCTGGCAAAAGGTTCATGCCATTCACCAAATGGAGGGGATTGTAAAATGCGTACGTCGAACGCCATACGGTACAGGGAGGCCGCCAGGCCGGCCAGGGCCGTCAACACCCGGTAGTCCTGTTTGCGGGGGTAGACCTGTGTGGTCACCGGAAACGCCTCCAATCCCAACTCATCCATCACCATGGACTCCAATTCTGCCGGCGAAACACCGGTTTCGGACAGTAAATGGGCGTAAGATGCAGCCGTTCCCACTGCCCCCTTGATTCCCTTTCCCCGCAGGTGGCAGTGAAGATGGGAAAGCGCCAGGTAATCCTCCCACAGGTCCTGAGCGTAGACTGCTAACCGATACCCGATGGTGGTCGGTTCGGCGGGTTGGAGGTGGGTAAAGCCCATACAAACATGATCGGCGTATGTCTCAATCCGGTCGGCCAACTCATCCAACAAGATGGCCAGTCCTTCCAACACCAGGGCCAGCGATTCCCGCACACGTAGGGCATCGGCGTTATCCTGAACGTCGGCGCTGGTCGCTCCCAGGTGAATGATTCCTCTGCCCAGGGGACATTGTTCTGCAAAGGCCCGCACTTCGGCCATCACATCGTGGTGGATCTCCCGCTCGATTTCAGCGGAGCGTGCCAAGTTCACTGCATCCTGATGCGCACGCAGGTCAGCTACCTGCTCGGCTGTGACCAGGCCGGCGCGATGTTGGGCAGTCGCCAGTGCTACCCACACCCGTCGCCAGAGCCGTCGTTTGTAAGCCTCGCTCCATATGGCCCGCATTTCCGCCGAACCATACCGCCAGGTAAACGGAGATAAGTACGTCTCGTGAGTAAATTCAGGTTCTGTGTGCATCGAGTGCCCTCGTGAATTTCTTCGGTAACTATCTGATGTTCAACATTGACCAAACTCCAATTGCCACAAAGGCCACGGACGAGATCCGCAATAACATGCTTTGTGGGATCCAGCGGCAGAGTCGTTCTCCCCCCAGGACCCCCAGGGCCGTCACAGCGGTCAGGGCCAGCGCTCCACCAGCCAGTACCTGCCACGGTTGGCCCTGCCGGGCGGAAAGTCCCATCACGGCTAGTTGGGTTTTGTCCCCCAATTCCGCCACAAAGAGCAGGGAGAGCGTTGAACTGAAAGCTTTCCAATCCCACTTACGCGCGGCCTGGTCCTGCTCACCGTTTTCCGCAGCCAACGGGCACGTTGTCTCATCTGCACCTGGGGAGCTGCCACTCGACTCTGATGTTGCTGATCCTGACTGCGCTTCCCGCCAAATGAGCATTCCCATCACTACGAATGCCGCTCCGGCCACGAACTGGAGAACGTTTTCCGGCAGCCAGTGTCCCAACGCCTGGCCGCCGATCACCCCCAATATCGTGATGGTGGTCAGAGCCAAGCTGGCAGCGACGAAAACCGGCCAGGCGCGCCGGTATTTGCACATCTGCATCACGACGGCCAGTTGGGTCTTATCCCCCAGCTCCGCCACGAACACCAACCAAAACGTCGAAAGAAATGTTGAATTCCAACTCATATCGGTAGTTTCCATTCTACTTTGACCTCGCCTTATTTTACCACATCCATCCCAAACCTGGAAAGCACCCTGACATTCGTTCTCCTGGGAACGCGGTCATCCCGACCGCATAGGCAGGCGCTCTTGCGCCATTGCCATTTCTAGTAGACCGCGTATAATTAGGAATGCTATACACGTTCGTAGATCGAGCATCAGTACTTGAGGATTTTGGTGGCGAGGCAGCTTTTCCAGGCTGCTGACAGGCTAGAAAGCCTGTCCTACACTGTTGACAGGTCAGAAAGCCTGTCCTACACTGCTGACAGGCTAGAAAGCCTGTCC
>CAZXVB010000415.1:0-2622 GCA_964643875.1 uncultured Anaerolineales bacterium
TCGAGAGCCCAAACGTTCAGTATTGGGCGGCTATAACGCTAGCCTGGCTGAAGGATTCCACCAGTGTTGATCTTTGTGTGCAAGCTCTCGATTGCGGTGAAACGGGCATGCGACGGGAAGCGCTTGAAGCACTGGTTTCGGCGGGTACCGACCTGCTTGACAGCAATCGTTTGCTGGAGATTTGTGCTAACATGCTTGAGGATGAGGATCGGGAAATCCGGTCACACGCAGTGCAAGGGTTGGGCAAAGTTTCGACCTCACGGTCAATATTCTTACTTCGGGGAATACTGGAGAACGAGCGTGATAACTTTATCAGGTTGCACGCTGTGGGAAGTTTGGCTGATATAGGTACTTCCGAGGCAGTTGAAGTGATAGTCAAGGCTTTGGATGATCCTGATGAAATTGTTCGCTACATGGCGATCTGGAGCCTGGGCAGAATCGGGGATGCGAGGGTACTACCAGAGTTGTCTCGCATTGTTGAGAAAGACACAACAACTCTCGGCAGTGTCTCATTGGCAGACGAGGCTAAGAAGGCGATTGAGGAAATTCGGAAGCGCTGCGGGGAGTGAGTTGAACCACTGCAGGCACCCTGCCAGAGAACTCGCTTCGACTTGTTTTGTTTCCTGATGGCCAATCAGGCAAACCTCTTGGCCAGTAAGTTAAAGAGCATCTTCTACGTTGATCTCTATGTGGAGCAATTGGACGATCCGCAGGGATGGCGGCAGCGATGCCGCACCCGGGCCCAAGACCATCTTTGAGAAACATGTCTGGGCAGCGAGTTCGAGTGTCTGGGTGACGAGAAGAGCAATCAACTCCTTTCCGCCCTGTGGTCTCCATGACCTCGATGATCCGTTGGGTAGCGTGACTGCTTAATGGAGAAAGCTGATCGAGTTATTGAAGATGCGTGCGCGACTTGCCCAGGTGTATACACATGATGCCCGGTCAGCATCGTCTCGGTTTGCTTGGTCGAGCAAAAACAGTACGCCCAGGTGAGGCGGTAGCCCTTGCGGGCCTGGAGCCCGTCTTCGAGTTGCTGGAGTCTGCGAAAGGCGCCGGCGTTCAACCTAGCGCAACAGGTGCTTACGACTTATGAATAGGTTACCCATACCAGTGCCATTTTCGGGCGGCATCTTCCTCTCGTACAAGTGCACCAACGCCTGCAAACACTGCATGTACGTCTGTTCACCCAGGTGGCAAGCGGACTGGATCTCCGCGGAAGACGCAGAGATGATACTGTCCCAACTGGCCGACAAAATGCGCGGGAAGTACCCTTATCCGGGCAGAGTCGGCATCAACGAGGGCATCCATTTCACCGGCGGCGAGCCTTTCCTCAACTTCGATCTACTTCTCCGGCTCACGGAAACGGCCAGGCGGCTGGGGATTCCCACGACCTTCGTCGAGACGAACGCCTTCTGGTGCCGGGATGATGAGGTGACCAGAGAAAAGCTGACCAGGCTCAAGGATGCCGGGCTAGATGGCATCCTCGTCAGCGCCAACCCGTTCATCCTGGAGCAGATACCTTTCGAGCGCACGGAGCGAGCGGTCAGGATCAGCCGCGAGGTCTTTGGCGCTAACGCTATCGTCTACCAGCGCTTCTTCTACGAGCAGTTCAAGGGACTTGGCCTGCAGGGGACCCTGGCTTTCGAGGATTACTTGGCCAGGGCGGGGCAAGGCCTGCAGTACGTGGAACTGTTCGCCAGCGGCCGGGTGCCCTACAAACTTGCCTTTCTCTATGAGCACTATCCGGCAAGCCGCTTCCTGGGGGCGTCGTGCCGGCGGGAACTGATCAGAGACTGGCACATCCACGTGGACAACTACTGCAACTTCATCCCCGGCTACTGTGGCGGTCTGTCCCTGGGGGACGCCCGGGACATGGACTCCATCTGCCGGGGCATCAATCTGGATGAACGTCCTGTTCTTGCCGCTCTGCTGACCAGCCTGGGAGAGCTTTACCGTCTGGGCCAGCAATTCGGTTACGAAGAGCGAGATGGCTACATCTCGAAGTGCCACCTCTGTCTGGACATCAGGAGGCACCTGGCGCGGCATGGCGACTTCGAGGAGCTCAAGCCGCGGGCTTTCTACGAGCGTCTGGAGGACTGAGACGGGCTTTGGATGAAAAGATAAGGAGTGTCCGAAATGTTCATCGTCCACGTGCATGTGCACGTCAAGTCTGAGTTTGTCGAAGCCTTTCGCCAGGCGACGCTGGAGAACGCCCGCCACAGCTTGCAGGAGCCGGGGATTGCTCGCTTCGACGTGATCCAGCAACAGGATGATCCCGCCCGCTTCGTGCTGGTCGAGGTCTACCGCACGCCGGAGGATCCGGCCAGGCACAAGGAAACGGCCCACTACCAGAAGTGGCGGGATACGGTGGCGGAGATGATGGCCGAGCCGCGTGCCAGCGTCAAGTACGCCAACGTCTTTCCCGATGACCAGGGTTGGGAGCTGCATCCCACTTGAGCGATAACTTTAATATGACACGCACCAAGACACTGTGGATCAAGGACGAATACCTGCAGCTCATTCTGGCGGGACGCAAGACCATAGAAGTGCGCGTGGGATACAGCAACATCAGGCGGTTGCAGGTAGGCGACCGCCTGATGCTTAACGATCAGTATCCTTTTG
>CAZXVB010000416.1:0-2609 GCA_964643875.1 uncultured Anaerolineales bacterium
ACTACTCAGGCCAGCGGTTGAAACAGCGCCCGAGGAGCTAAAGCTGGCTGTCCATCTGCGTGGAGGCGCCTGTACACGCAGGCGGACGCCCAGCCGCAGGCTCGTGGTAAGCAATCTCACTACCCGACATTTCGACCCTCCCGCAGGTTCAGAACAATTTCAAACCTGCGGGAGGGTTACCGATCAATATGTCGGGTAGTGAAGTAGGCGATTTCAATCGCCGGGCAACCTGAATAGTAACTCCTACTTTTCCATAATCTCCGCCAGTTCCAATAACTGGGGACTGATCTGTTTATCGAAAGCAACGGCCTGCTCCAGAGGGGTCAATTGGAAGCTGCTCTTGACCCAGCCAATCATGTTGCCGGCCTTTCCATCTACCAATGCCTCCACAGCGGCCGCCCCCAACCGGGT
Source organism: uncultured Anaerolineales bacterium (assembly GCA_964643875.1). GTDB lineage: Bacteria > Chloroflexota > Anaerolineae > B4-G1 > B4-G1 > CAZXVB01. The sequence continues at coordinate 412 of CAZXVB010000416.1, forward strand.
GGCCAACAAGCGGTCAAATGCACTGGGAGCACCGCCACGTTGAACGTATCCCAGTTGGGTCACGCGCACCGAAAAGCCTAACCCGTCTTGTCGCTCCAGCAGATAGTGCGCCAGCTCTTGGGTGCCCGGTTTCCATCCCTCGGCGACAATGATGATGCAGTGAGTTTTTCCTCGCACATAGGCATCCTCGATGATGTGTTCAATCTTTTTCAAAGACGTTTCGACCTCTGGACACAAGACCAATTCCGCTCCCCCGGCGATCCCACTGGCCACCGCCAGATAGCCGGAATTCCGGCCCATCGTCTCGATCAGGAAGGCCCGATTATGGGAAGTCGCCGTGTCCTTGATCTTGTCAATGGCGTCTAAGATCGTGTTCAAGGCCGTGTCCACGCCGATGGAGATGTCGGTACCGTTGACGTCATTATCAATCGTGCTGGGGATCCCCAGCACCGGGAAGCCCAAGCGCCACAATTCCAAAGCGCCGCTCAACGAGCCGTTTCCTCCGATCACTACCAGCCCATCTATACCAAACCGGTTGAGGCTCCGCAGGGCATCCTTGCGGCCTTTCGGCTCGTAGAACTCCGGACAGCGAGCGGTCCCCAGGATGGTGCCTCCCCGTCCGATGATCCCTCCAACGGAACGGGCGTTCATTTCTCTGACTTCACCACCCAACAGTCCGGCATACCCACGCCGAATACCCATTACCTCCAATCCTTTGTGGAGTCCGGCCCGCACGACCGCCCGAATACACGGGTTCAGGCCAGGGTTATCCCCTCCACTGGTTAACACGCCGATCCGTTTCATCGTCTCCTCCTTTAACCTGTGATGCGGATCAATACAAGAACATCGGTTTGCTCAATACGTGCCATACCTTGGGCCGGTACTCATCCACATCATAGAGAGAACGCACATCCACTTGCTTGACTCCCAACGTGGGGGATTCGGCCGAGACATCGGTGTAGCGCCCATCACGCAACGCTACCATGCGCCCCAGTTTACCGATGGACAGCAGGTCCAACGCCGTGTTGGCATAGTTGACCGCCACCATCGTATCCAAGGCATCCGGCGCACCGGAGCGCATCAGGTAGGCCACTTCCTGGCACATCGTCTTGGTCTCGGTGATCCGTTCCAACTTTTCGGCGGTCACCGCGCCGATCCCGCCAAGCTTTTTGTGGCCGTACGGGTCGGCCACGCCAGTCTGGATCACCTCGCCGCCGATTTCTCTAGCTCCTTCCGAGATCGTCATCATTGCGTAGTGGCTGGGATTGTCTTCCCGGTCGCGGAGCAACAGTTCGGCCAATCTCTCAATGTCGAAGGGCACCTCAGAGATGATAGCTCGATCCGCTCCGGAGAGATAGGCCGCAATCAGGGAAGTCTCGCCAGAATGGCGGCCGAACAGCTCCACGATGCCAATCCGCTCGTGGGAAGCTGCGGTCGAGCGCAGTTGATGGATGAATTCCACGCTTCGGGTCACGGCGGTCGAAAATCCGATGCAGAAGTCCGTGCCAAACACGTCGTTGTCCATTGTTTTGGGGATGCTGATGATGGGGAACCCCTCCCGATGGATGCGTGCGGCGTATCCCAGGGTATCCTCGCCGCCGATGGGAATCAACACGTCGAGGCGCAAATGCTCCAGCACCTTCAGGATATGAGGCGTAAAATCACACACCGACTCCGGTCCTTTTTTCTCTTCTCCCTCCTCCGGTCGCAAAAATGGAGGAACCTTCAAGAGAGGTACCCGGCTGGGATTGGTGCGCGAGGTGTGCAGAAACGTGCCGCCGGTCCGGTCAATGGTGCGCACCATCAATTTCGTAAGCGATATGATAGATTCAGCATGGGTTGTCGGGTCATCCGGGTTGTAGGACAACAACCCATACCACCCACGACGAATTCCCAGGGGTTCGTGACCTTCGTCTATGGCGCGATAGACAAGCGCCTTGATGCATGGGTTCAAACCGGGGACATCCCCACCGCCGGTCAATATGCCAATCCGCATCATTTCCTCCTTTCCGTTCCGAAAATCTCACCGGGCACCCGAGGGCAATGCCCTCTGCTCTCACTGGCCCTCTTCCGCTTGTGGGAAGTAAGAAGGCAGTGGAGGTAGGAGTGAGGGCCATACCCCGAAAATAAACTTATGCCAACGTGGGGATGGTTCATTTTCTCCTGGGAATTGGTTTACACTTTGGGCTGCCTCAAGA
>CAZXVB010000417.1:0-2605 GCA_964643875.1 uncultured Anaerolineales bacterium
AGCCTGTCAGCAGTCTGGACAGGCTACCTTGCCACCAAAATTCTCAAGTACTGATTATGGGTTATGGCCTCCTCCACACTCATCCTCTTCATCCCTGTTTTCACTCCCACCCTCGTATGCCAACTCATCTACAGCACGCAACTCGCGGTAGGTCAGCGTCCACACACTGGATTTGAAGGCCTCCATCAACCCGTCCAGGAAAATCCACGGCGCCCCCACGATGATGGCGAAAATGGGCAAACCAACGAGCGCAGCGATCACCACAGCCGCTTCGGTACTGGACAGAAGCACCCGAGCCAACAGGCCCACGATCAGCGCAGGTACCCCTCCTGCCAATGCAGCTACGATGATCAACGCCAGGATCACAGGAAAGAGCAAGAGAGCAACAATCATCAAAGCGATGCCCCATCCAATGCGGACGCCGATCATAATCAGCCACATAATTCCCACATCCTTCAAATGCCGTTTGACCAAGTCAAACCCGTCGCGGATGGCATTGAGGACGTTCAACTCCTCCAGCACACACGCCCGCCAGAAGAACTCTATCAACGGAGAGAGTATCGCAGCGACGATAATTGCCAGGAAGACGAGCAGGAGAACCATCCCGATGGTGACCAGCGTACCAAAGATGCCGGCGGCTTGGCTTTTCGTCACCCATAGCAAAAGGGGAACACAAGCCAACCCAAACAACAGGATGAACACGACCACGATGGGCAACGCAACCACCAGTTTGATCAGGAAGAGCCGCCAGGCGGTACGAGACCAACCGATCCGGAAACCCTGCCGGACAGTGTACTTTTCCCCTGTTTCTTCGTGCTCGGCGACCATCTGGATCAGGGCATTGGCCGACACATAGTGCAGCACGATGAACACGATACCCAACAACAGGAATAGGCAAAGCAACCCAATTCCAACGGCAATGATGGCCACCTGAGCCTGTACAGGAAGCTCCAACCAGGTCGGTATTTCGAATTCGCCTCTCCACGGAGCCTGCTCCCAGTTTCCACTTCCGCTATAGTTGGCCGCATTGCCCCCTCCGCCACTGCCGGCTGTCGTCAACGCGATGATGATCCCAAAGACCCACAACACCCGGTAATTCCACACTATTTCAAAGGCCCGTTTTAAAATTTTGATGTGATCCATTTTACGCACCTCCATCGGTCGTCAATTTTGCTCTATTGCTCGCTCTGATGCCTATTCACATAGTCTCGATAATGGCGACTACACGCCCACCACATTGCCATCCAAGTCAAATAGAGCAAGCTAATGAGAGCAGTAGCGATGAATCTCAACGTGACCCCCCATCCGAGCGGTCCCCCGTACTGAAAACAACGGTACGTGATTTTCCACAACTCCCCCAGGCTGGCGCTCGACATGTTGAGCATTTCTGCTAGCCATGGTTCCGTCGAGGAAGATACCATCGGGAACACGGAGAGCAATGCGCTTTTCTCTCCCCCCAATCGAAGGGCCAGAGTCAGCATACCGCTGACGATGGCTACTGCCTGGATGAAGGCCCCACTGCCGATCAGCCCCACCGGTGCCAATCGCCAGACGGCCTCTATACCCCGTTGCCATGCCGTCTTGGAGGAACGACGGGGCAACCGCAGCTTGACCCGCGTGACGAATTGATCCGGTCGCGTGATGTGGGCCGGCATCGGGCTTTCCTGCAACAAACGAGAAAGTGCCCGTAATTGTTCCAACTCCGCGCGACAGGCAGGGCATGTATCCAGATGAGCTGCTATCTGCTTCTGCTCTCGGGGTGAAAGCTCGTGATCATAGTAAGCGCTCAACCGTTCGGTGATATGTCCGGTCTTGCTCATAGTTCCTCCAGATAAAGCGCCAGCATAGCCCGCAGGCGTTTCCGGGCATAGTTGAGGCGCGACATCACGGTACCGATAGGAATGCCGAGCACATCCGCGATCTCTCGATATGAGAGACCCTCATATTCGCGCAACACCAGAACGGAGCGGCTGGCATCCGGTAACGCTATCACCGCCTGTCGTATTTGTTCCTCACGTTCCGCCTGGACCATTGTCGCCTCCGGCCCATCCTTCGATGTCATCAACGGGATTTCATCAATATCCACAGTTTTTCGCTCTCGCCGCAGCACATCCAACGCTGCATTGATCGCAATGCGGTATAGCCAACTCCGGAACGGGGCCTCAGGACGATACTTCGGCAGATGCATCCAAGCACGAATAAACGCTTCTTGAGCAGCATCCTCCGCCAGGTGGATGTCTCCACACATTCGATAGACCACACCAATAACCCGTTCGCGATGGCAACAGATGAGTGTGCCAAAGGCGTGTCGGTCGCCTGCCTGCGCCTGGCGGATCAACTCCAGTTCACTGTCGCTATGGCTCTCATTGCCTCCCCACTTTTGTGCTTCATCTGGGGAGCTATTGCGAGAGGTATCTTGAATGACGGTTTTCATATGTAGCCTGTTCTTCTGCTACTATAACGTGATGGATAGCGGTATTATTCGGGAGACTGTGGGACCTTACAGGGAAGGCACCCTATTTGCCATCGAATGTGATTCGTTGAAAGTTACTATTCAGGCCGACGGTTGAAACCGCGTCTGAGGAGCTAAAGCTGGCTGTCCACC
>CAZXVB010000418.1:0-2603 GCA_964643875.1 uncultured Anaerolineales bacterium
ATGCCTAGATCACGCCCAACTCCCTGGCGACTTGCTCGAACACCTCCAACCCACGATCCAGGTCCTCCCGCGTATGGGCAGCCGTATTCATCACCCGGATGCGGGCGGCCCCCTTTGGCACGGTGGGGAACCCTAGCGCCATCGCAAAGACGCCGTATGAGAACAACTTAGCGCTGAATTCCTTGGCCAGCTTGACATCGCCGAGCATCACCGGGACGATGGGGGTCTGCGTGTGGCCGGTGTCGATCCCCAGCGCCTGGATACCTGCTTTGAAGTATTCCGCGTTCTTCCACAGCTTCTCCACCAGTTCAGGATGGTTCTCGACATAATCCACTGCTGCCATGCAGGCCGCTGTGTCGGCCGGGGTGAGGGCGCTGGAGAACAGGTTGGGACGGGCTTTCTGGCGGATGTAATCCACCACCAGACTGTTGCCGGCGATCACGCCCCCCATCACCCCGAACGCTTTAGATAGCGTCCCGATCTCGACGTCGAACTTACCTTCCAGGCCAAAGTGCGCCACGATTCCCCGGCCATTACCCAGGACGCCTTCCCCATGCGCGTCGTCCACCATCGTCATCACGTCATATCGGGCGGCGATCTCGTAGAGCTTGTCCAATGGAGCCACGTCGCCGTCCATCGAAAAGACCCCGTCGGTGACCAGCAACCCGCGCCGATACTTGGGGAGATGTTCCTGAATCTTGGCCTCCAGATCGTCCGGGTCGCAGTGCTCGTAGACGATGATCTTGGCCCCGCTCAAGCGAGCGCCATCAATGATGGAAGCATGGTTGAGGCGGTCGGAGAAGATCACGTCCTGTTGGCCAGTCTCTTTGTCCCGCCCGACCAGCGGGGGGATGGCCGCCTGGTTGGCGCAGAACCCACTTTGTACCAGCAAGGCCGCTTCCACCCGTTTGAACCGGGCGATGCGTTGTTCGCACTCGGTGTGTAGCCGCTGCGTTCCCGCGATGGTGCGCACGGCCGCCGGCCCGACGCCCCACTCGTCCACGGCCTTTTTGGCCGCCTCTTTCAACATCGGATGGTTAGCCAGCCCCAGGTAGTTGTTGGTGCAGAAGTTGAGCACCTTTTTTCCATCCACTACCATCCACCCATCGGCCGGGGAGTCCATTACCCGGATGTTGATGTATCGCTTTTCCGCCTTGGCGGCTTCCAGTTCTGCACGCATAAAATCCAATTTGTCTCCCATATCTGTCCCTCCTGTTTGTTGGTAAGGTAGTTGTTTCACTGTCCGACATATTGCGTGCCAATCATCCCATGGGACACTTGCCTGTCAGTTTGCTCAACGTGCGACTTACCTGCGAAGTGTGTCACACGTCTCATCCGCTTACCGCCGTGCCTCGAATCGCAACTCGCCCCGGGCATGTTTGGCCCGCATCTTCTCCAACATGTCAGCCACCATCGCAGATAAATCGTACTGCGGCTGCCAGTCCCACTCCTCGCGAGCAGCCCGGTCGTCTATGGAACGCGGCCAGGAATCGGCGATCTCCTGCCGATAGTCTGGCGTGTACTCGCAGACGAAATCCGGGATGTGCTTTTGAATCTCTGCCGTCAGCTCCGCCGGGCTGAAGCTCATAGCCGCCAGGTTGAAGTCAGTGTGATGCTTCAGGCGCGCAAAATCGGCCTCCATCAGTTCGATGGTCGCCCGGATACAATCCGGCATATACATCATCGGCAAGACCGTATCTGGCCGCAGGAAACAGTTGTATCGCCGGTGCATAATCGCACCGTAGAAGATCTCCACGGCGTAGTCGGTTGTCCCCCCGCCGGGCATCGTCTCACTGCTGATGATGCCTGGATAGCGGACGCCGCGCACATCCATACCGAAGCGTTGCACGTAATAGTTACCCAACAACTCACCGGTCACCTTGGTGACGCCGTACATCGTCGTCGGGCGCAAAATGGTCTCTTGGGGAGTCTGGTCGCGGGGAGTCTCCGGGCCGAAAGCCGCGATGGAACTGGGATAAAAAACCCGGGACACTTTGCGTTCCCGGGCGATCTCCAAAATTTTGTAGACCCCATTGACGTTCACGTCCCACGCCAACTGGGGTCGCTTCTCCCCGGTGGCGGAGAGAATGGCCGCCAGGTGATAGATGGTATCAATCTTGTACCGATCTACCACGGCGGCAATCGCTCCCCGCTGAGTGACATCCAGGAACTCGAACGGGCCGTCCTCCCGCAGGGAGGGATTCGTCTCGGCGATGTCGGTGGCGACGACGTTCTTGGCCCCGTACCGTTCCCGCAGTGCCGGGACGAGAGCCGAGCCGATTTGACCACATGCTCCGGTGACCAAAATTTTCCTGGGGGTGAAAGAGATGGAAGTGGACACAGTAACGCCTCCGTTGATTAGTTGAATCTATTTGGACGGATCGCCTTTCATCCGCTGCACCGCTTCCAGGAGCCTGACCGGTTGCAATGGATGAGGTTACACACGGGAGAGTATAGCACCAAAAGCCATTTTTTTCAATCACAATGGGCTGTGCTTGGACTTTGGACAACGAAATCTTCTCGCAGGCTCGATGTCAGCTCGATGTCAGTTACGCACCGGATGCCGATTGAAATCGGCCTCTTTGGGCGCTTTGCGCCGCGCG
>CAZXVB010000419.1:0-2594 GCA_964643875.1 uncultured Anaerolineales bacterium
AGCGTCAATCTGCGGTGAATCTGTGTCATCTGCGTTCAGATGTCGGGTAGTGAAGTGGCTATTTGTTGCATGGGACGCCCCGGGGACGGGGGCTGGGAGCAGCGGCTGGGTAGCTTGACATTGTCAAGGTAGTCACGCGGACCGTTTGTATTCGGTCGCTTGGGCCAGGATCTCCTCTGCACTGCGGCGTGCTGCCTCTCCGCTACCGCCAAGCATCTGCGCCAGTTCCTCTACCCGTGCTGTTCCCGTCAACTGCCGGACGTGGGTGGTGGTGCGTTCTTCTGCGCCGCCCGATGTGACCTGTTTTTCGATATGGAAGTGGACATCCCCGAAGGCGGCCAGTTGGGGAAGGTGGGTAACACACAGTACCTGGTGCCGGATGCCGTCCGGGCCGGTCGTCAACCGCCACAATTTTTCTCCTACTGTGGCTCCCACTCGCCCGCCGATACCCTGGTCAATCTCGTCGAAGATCAGGGTCGGTGTCTCGTCGGCCCGGGAAAGCACCGTCTTGAGCGCCAACATCAAACGGGATGTTTCGCCGCCGGAGGCGATGCGTACTAGTGGCTTCAGGGGTTCTCCCGGATTCGGGGAAACGAGGAATTCGACCCGGTCTATGCCGGTCCGGTCGAAGGCCCAGTGACCGGCGGAGAGCACCTCTCTCGGCGTTGCTGGTTGATCGGGCAGGAGTTCCGCCAGCAGGGCTTCTGTGACAGGAAGCCCGCTAGTATCGGCCCGCCACGCAAAATCAACGTCAAACCGTGCTCCTTCCATTCGCAGATCGGCCAACTCTGTTTCGATCTGCCGGGAAAGCTGTTGGGCGGCCTGACGGCGTTTCAATGAGAGGGCAACGGCCCGGCGGGCCAACTCGGCCAGCAGGTGTTCCTCGCGGCGTTGCAGCTCGGTGACCCGCTCCTCACTGTGGGCGATGGTCTCCAATTCCTGCGTCGCCCGGTCGGCGTAGGCCAATACGTCGGGGATGGTGGCCCCATATTTGCGCTCCAGACGATGGATCAGGGCCAATCGTTCCTCGACTTGCTCCAGACGGTGCGGATTGTACTCGACCTGCTCTTCGTAATCTCGTAGAGCCTGGCTCAACTCCTCTACCTGGTAGGTGATGGTTTCGATGGCTTGTAACTGGGGCTCAAGAGCTGGGTCCACGCGCGCCAGGCGACCGAGCGCCCGGGTCGCCTCGCCCAGCAGGTCCATCGCGGCCGGGAGCGTTTCGTCCCCACTGCCCTCCAGCGCCAGCCGGGCTTCGCCAATCAACGCGGCCAGCAACTCGGCGTTGGAAAGCCGTACCCGTTCGGCGAGTAATTTCTCTTCCTCACCAGCCTGTAATGTGGCCGAGCTGATCTCATCGATTTGAAAGCGCAGCAGGTCGGTACGATGGGCCAGCTCTTGCTCGTGGGTGATCAGGTCCGTCAGCTCCCGCTGCACTGCTCGCACTTCGTCCACCAGCGCGGTGACTTCTGCCCGCAAGGGCCACAGGTTGCCGAAGCGATCCAGCAAATCTACGTGGGAGCGGGGGCGAAGTAAGGACAGATGTTCGCTCTGACCGTGGATGTCCACCAGGCCCTCGGTGATCTCCCGCAAGACTGTCAGGGTTACCACCCGCCCGTTGACCCGGCAGATGCTCCGCCCGTTGGCGCGGATTTCGCGTCCCAACAGCAAGAGATCGGGATCATCTCCCTCTAATCCCTCCCGTTCCAGGATCGCGTTCACCGCCGGGTGGATGGCTTGATGGAGCTGGAACGTCGCTTCGACGATAGCCCGGTCGCTGCCCGCGCGCACGAAGGTCGTATCGGCTCGACTGCCCAACACCAGACTCACTGCGTCCACGATGATGGATTTGCCGGCGCCGGTCTCGCCGGTCAGGGCCGAGAACCCCGGATCAAATGTCAATTGCAAGTCTTCGATGATGGCAAAGTCACGGATGTGCAACTCGGTCAGCATCTTGCTTCATTTCTCTCCGCTATACGCGCCGGCCGGGGCGCAGCCGGGCGTAGGCCGCGCCGACAGCCGTTGCTATGTAGACCAGATGCCAGATGATGTTTATTATCCAACTCGAACCCCAAGCGGATATGTAGCCTTGGGATGAGGAGGCAAGGCTACATATCCGGGGGAGGATCGAGAAGGCCAATTGCACGCTCCATCCCAGAACGATGCCTCCACAGACCACTAGCCAGGTATACCGTCCCCGGCGGCGGCGGATCGCCCAGTGGGCAGCTTCGGCGATGCCGGTTCCTACCGTCGGCCCCAGGAAGATGGTGAACCACCCCAGTCGGGGGATCAACCAACCGGCGATCAACGCCAGCGGCAGGGTAACCAATGCCGCAATCAGATAGTAGATGGAGCGAAACTCGGCATAGAAGACTCGTTGCTGATTGCTGATGCAGTCCCGGCAGCGGTAGCCCACCGGGGTCAATACGGCACATTTGGCGCAGATAGGGCGTTCACACCGGTTGCACCGCAGGTAGGTTTCCACGTCGGGGTGGTTTACGCAATGGAGCGGTTCGTCACCCGTCATTTTATCTCCTATCAGTGTGTTATCCGTCGCTGTCCCCATCGCGGGGGGATAATCTGGACAATAACGT
>CAZXVB010000420.1:0-2568 GCA_964643875.1 uncultured Anaerolineales bacterium
ATCACCATCGTGGAGGAGCCATCTACGATGCTGGAACGGGGATCGCCCTTGTAGTCCATCGAGACCAGAGGTTCCTCGGTATACCCCAGGATGCCCGCCAACGGGCCTTCGGACGCGGCTTTGAAGGCTGCATTGACCTCTTCGACCGTGGTCTCCTTTTCCATCTCTGCAGTGAAATCCACGATGGATACCGTCGGGGTCGGGACGCGCAAAGCGAAGCCGTCGAACTTACCCTTGAGTTCCGGGATGACCAGCGCCAACGCCTTGGCGGCCCCGGTGGTAGTGGGGATGATATTGAGTGCCGCAGCCCGCGCCCGGCGCAGGTCCTTGTGGGCCAGGTCCAGAATTCGCTGATCATTGGTGTAAGAGTGGATGGTAGTCATCAGGCCCTTGACAATGCCGAAGTGATCGAAGATCACCTTGGCCGCCGGAGCCAGGCAATTGGTGGTACAAGAAGCGTTGGAGACAATGTGATGCTGGGACGGGTCATACTGGTCATCGTTGACGCCCAGGACGACGGTCAAGTCCACACTGTCGGCCGGCTTGGCCGGAGCAGTGATGATCACCTTGCTGGCCCCCGCCTGAATATGAGCCGCCGCCTTCTTGCCATCCCGGAAGACCCCGGTCGCTTCGACCACGATCTCGACACCCAGATCGCTCCAGGGAAGTTTAGCCGGGTCCCGCTCGGCGAACACTTTGATGGCCTCTCCGTCCACGACGATTTCCCCGTTTACCATCTCCACTGTTCCGGGGTAGATCCCATAGTTCGAATCGTATTTGAACAGATGCGCATTCGTATGGGCGTCGAAGAGATCGTTGACAGCCACGACCTGGAACTCATTAGCATACTTTTCCTTCATCGCCTTGAGTACCTGGCGACCAATCCGACCAAATCCATTGATCCCTACTTTAATTGTCATTGTTTGACTCCTTTCGTTTGTGAGAGTATTTGTAACAACGTGCAGGCCAGTTTGTGACTATCGTGACGCCAGGGCCGTTCCGGGTCCACCAAATCGGCCGTGACGACACAGTAAGGTGCATCCGGCGGAAAATCCGCCTGCACCGGCATGACGCCCGGCGGCAAACCATCGCCCCCACCGTGTCCCCGCCCCCCATCCACCAACACGTGAGAAAAAAGGTCCTTTCCCACGTGGGCAGCCAGGGCCGCCACGTGATCGCTCGCTCCGTACCCATCGGTCTCGCCACGTTGGGTCGCAATGTTACACACATACACCTTAATCGCTTGACTGGCCCGCACTGCTTGCGCGATATCCGGTACCAACAAGTTGGGAAGAATGCTGGTATAGAGACTCCCCGGCCCGGCGACGATCAAGTCGGCCTCCAGCAAGGCCCGCACTGCCTCCGGATAGGCCGGCACGTCGGCCGGACTCAGGTAAACCCGCTCGATGAGGCCCTCGGCTTTGGTGATGCGAGATTCTCCCGTCACGCGGTTGACGTCCGCCGACGGAGAGGAGGAGGCACGCATATCGGCCATCAGCGTCACATCCCGCAACGTGCTGGGCAACACACGCCCATGCACCATCAACACCCGCCCCGACTCGATCAGCGCCCGCTCGAAACTGCCGGTCACCTCGGCCATCGCCGTGATGAAGAGATTCCCGAAACTGTGCCCCCCCAAACTGTTGCCATTGCCGAAGCGGTATTGAAACAAATGGGTCATCAGTTGTTCATCGCTGGCCAGGGCGGCGATACAATTGCGGAAATCACCGGGGGGTAGGACGCCCAACTCACGCCGTAGACGGCCGGAGCTACCGCCATCGTCGGCCACGGTGACGATAGCGGTGATGTTCGACGTATAGTGTTTCAATCCCCGCAACAGCACCGACAGCCCGTGCCCACCGCCAATGGCGACGACGCGAGGACCACGTTCCCGTTGCCGGTAGTAGTACAGCGCATCCGTCACTGCCCCGACGTTCTTCCCTACGAACGGGGCCAGCATGGCACGATTGAAGCCGAACAGCGCCAGCACGATAGCAGCACCCCCGGTGATGCACAGCAGCCCAGCCCGCAGCCAGCGGGGAATAAATTGAAGCGTTGCATAGTAAAAGAATTCCGGCAAGGGATAGAGTTCCCGAAAGAGATAGGCGAACCCCAGGCTCAGACAGGCAATACCGGCAGCCAGCAACAGCAACCAACGTTTGATTCCCATACCGGGGATCAGCCACTTCAACGTTGTCTGGATGCGAGTACGCCAGTTCATCTTCACAAAGCAACCTTAGTTTCATTCATAGTTCACTCTGCAAACCAACACCGGCCTCGATGGAGAACCGGTGATGTCAAAACAAACCATATTGGAAGAAATGTTAGCTGATTTGGCCAGATATTACTCACCTGGCGGTTGAAACCGCGCCTGTGGGGGCCTTCGTCCGCCTGTCCATCTGCACAGGCACGTTCACGTAGGCGGACGCCCGGCCACAGGCTCGTGGTAGGCGATTTCAGATTTCAATCGCTGCGCCGGGCAACCTGAGTAGTACAAATCCGCCAAGTTATGACGGGATGGTTCATTTTCTCCTGGGAATTGGTTTACACTTTGGGCTGCCTCAAGAA